>NZ_BAABIQ010000006.1:0-176720 GCF_039542865.1 Olivibacter ginsenosidimutans
TCTTTCAGACATGACCATGCTATCGACATTAAACAGAAAAACAGCGATCAAGTGAAACCAAGCATGTTTTGTAAGAACATTGGGAATTTAACCGGACAACAATGTAATTTTTTCTATATTTCCTCAAATTTATCTAAGTTTGAACCGAAACGATTATTTGACCTATCACATGGATGTTGAACAGGATGTAACCAAAAAACAGAACCAAGAGGTTTTTGATTTTATATTCACCAAGTTTTACAAATTCGTATTTGTCAAAGCATTCTTTATTATACAAGACAAGGAGGCAGCCGAGGATTTGGTCCAAAGTTTTTTTATTGACCTTTGGGTGAATAAGCAATATCTTATGCTAGAAGATGATATGAAAGGTTATCTTTACCGATCTATACGCAACCGGGCGCTGAATTATCTTCGAGATACGGAGAAAAAACTTAAACGGCAAGAGCATTACTTGATCAATTGGGAAGATTCTTTTGAGAAGATTGAAGAACCCAATGAACAAATCTGTCATTTAAAACAGGCATTAAACGAGTTGCCTAATCAGCAACAGCGGGCGTTAAAGATCGTTTATATGCAGGCTCGTAAATATCAAGAGGCGGCTGATTTAATGGGAATTAGTATAAATTCCTTAAAATCACATTTGAAAACAGGATTAAGAAATTTACGTATACGGATAAAATAAGCTTTACACGATACGGATGGTCTACGTATTGAGTAGAAGAACATTTGAAACAAAAAAATATGACACCTATGCCTGCCAAATTTGAGGAAATCCAACGATTATATTTGGAGAAGCTATCGGGAATTATTTCTGATGCCGATATGGAGAAATTGGAGCAATCTATTCAGCGAGATGAAGAGAGCAGGTCAATCTGGGATTCTTTAACTAAAAAGGGACAATCGTTAGATTTGGAGAATACGCTACACTCCATCGATATCCAAACACAGTTAGATAAGGTGAAGGCACAGGAACAACAAAAAAAACAGCCCAACTCATTAAAACGCGTGTTGTTTATCGCGGCATCGCTAGCATTATTGCTAACTTGCTCCTATTTTATTTATTTCTATACCATATCCAATCCTTCACAAGCTGTAGCTACAAAAAGTAACGAACAAGTGAAGTTGATACTTTCTGGCGGTAAAACAGTTCTATTAGACAAACAAGAAAAACAATCTTTAACCATCGGTGGTATCCAAATAAAGCTGTCCCAAAATAAAATAGAATCAGTTGCGGGGAGTAACGCGGCCGACTTAAATACACTCATTGTACCCAATAAAAGAGATTACCATATAACCCTGCCCGATGGTACAGAGGTGACGCTAAATGCCCAGTCAAAATTGAGATTTCCTGCTAAATTTATCGCTAGCCAACGGGAAGTTTATGTTGAAGGAGAGGCTTATTTTGATGTTGCTCCCCATGCTGATCAACCATTTATTGTCCACACACCTTTGGCCAAAGTACACGTTCTGGGTACAACCTTTAATGTAAACACTTATAACAAGAACTTATTTTGTACTTCCTTGATCTCCGGTAAGGTAAATATTCAAACAGCAGATGGGAAAGCGCTTACATTAAAACCTGGTTTTGAAGCGGTTTACAATAAAGAAACAGGTTTGTACATGCAAGCATTTGAGCAGGAAAACAGGATATCTTGGCTAAACGGTGTACTGTATTTCTACGATATGCCTTTGGAAGAACTAAAGAATATCTTACCTAGATGGTTTGATAAGGAAGTTGTCTTTTCAGACAAATCGATAGCTAAAAAAAGAATTTCTGGACTTATTGAAAAAGATAAACTACCATCGTTTATTAAATACGTGACAGGTTCTGCAGGAGTAAAATGCGAGTTAAAAAATAACGCCGTGTATATTAGTCGGCGATAGAAAGCTCGAACTAGCAATGGCAAATATCGTTCGGAAGATTAAGTAAAAAAACCTAAGGCTGCTCACCCATTTAGTGAAAACTGGTGTAATTAGTTTAAAAAGCTAAACTGATTACTTATTATGAATAGACGACTAACCAGCCAGGTTTGGAAAAACAGTGGGAATAATCTGTTTTATTTTTGTTGTTTTTTTCTGCTAATTTTTACCACACGAGCGCAGGCTCAAAAAACAGGATTAACGGACCCAATATCCTTTAGCGCTCAACAGACAACCATTAAGCAAATTTTTGATGAGATTAAAAAGCAAACGGGTTATACTATATTTTATAGTAATGACGTGCTGGATGTAAAAGAGACTGTTGCTGCAAATTTTGTAAAGACACCCCTTCGGTCAGTTCTCCGTACCTTATTAGAGAGGAGAAATCTCAGTTTTAAAGAGATGGACGGCCATGTTGTCTTATTGGAGCGCTCTTCCACAGAGGTTGCCTCAAAGCGCCAAAATTTTCAGGTTTCAGGTAAAATATTGGATGAAAAAAACCTGGCATTACCCGGCGTGAGCATCTTGTCTTTATTCTCAGACCGCTCAGCAACAAGCGATGCGCAGGGAAACTTTAAACTAGCATTGGAAAATGAGGAGGACAGCTTGAGGTTTTCGTATGTAGGATATGAAACGATAACCTTGCCCATAGAAGAACGGAGGGTTTTCAATGTTAACCTGCAACCGGCCTTGAACAAGGAACTGGAAGAGGTTGTTGTGGTAGGTTATGGCGAACAGAAAAAGCTGACAACCATCGGTGCCCAAAGCTCGGTGAAGGCAACAGACCTGAAGCAGCCCATATCAAATATCAGCAATCTATTGGCCGGTCGTATTGCCGGTATTATTGGTGTACAGCGGAGTGGCGAGCCAGGATACGATAATTCGGAGATCTACATACGGGGTATTTCTACGTTTACCAGTAGCAGTCCGCTCATCCTGGTAGATGGGGTAGAACGATCCTTTAATAATATCGACCCGGAAGATATCGAAAGCTTTAGCATACTGAAAGATGCATCGGCCACGGCAGTTTACGGTGTGCGTGGTGCTAACGGTGTCATTCTCATACAGACCAAGAGAGGCAAAATCAGCAAACCCATTATAAATGCACAATACGATCAGGGAATTACGCAGTTTACCAAAGTTCCATCCTTTGCAGATGGTGTGACGTATATGCGCATTGCCAATGAGGCTTATCAAAACAGTAATCCGAATGACAATAAATTACCCTATACCGATGAACAGATTCAAAAGACCTTATCCGGAGAAGATCCCGATCTCTATCCTAATGTTAATTGGTTTACTACGCTTTTCAACAATACCGGCGAAAATAGACGTGCCCGTGTGAATGCCAGTGGCGGTGCAGAAAAAGCGCAGTATTACTTATCTGTGGGGTATTACGACGAGTCAGGGATGTATAAAACAGACGAATTAGCTAAATATAATGCCCAGATAAAGTTTACGCGTTATAATTTTACCTCAAACTTAAATCTACAAGTTTCAAAGACAACCAAAATAGATTTTGGTGCTTCTGGCTGGATATCAAAAAGCAATTTTCCGGGGACATCTGCAAGTGATATTTGGAGTTCTGCCTACGTGATGCCGCCCATTCTCATTCCAGCCGTTTATTCGGACGGCACCCATTCGCAGATACGTACAGGTGATATTAATAATCCTTATAATCAACTAACCCAAACCGGATATGCTTCTGAGTTTAAAAGCCAATTGTGGAGTAACATTCGGGTAACACAAGATTTGGATTTTTGGTTAAAAGGATTGTCGGCTACTGCCATGTTTTCTTTTGATAACTATAATGAACATGAGATTAGAAGAACCAAGTCGGTAAATGGTTTTTTAGCCAAAGGGAGGGATAGTGAAGGGAATTTAATTTTTGAGCAAACGAGTATTGGAAGTGATTATTTAGGATATGATAGAAGCAATGGCGGCTCGAGGCAGTTCTATACAGAAGCCGCGATTAATTATAAAAATACATTCGGAAAAAATGATTTTTCCGGTTTGGTTCTTTTTAACCAAACGGATAGAGAGGATGCTTTTGCTGGCGATTTTATAGGGTCTATCCCTTACCGGTATATGGGTTTGGTGGGGCGTGGGACATATGCTTATGATAATAAGTACTTGGCAGAAGTAAATTTTGGATATAATGGCTCAGAAACTTTTGCTCCGGGACATCGTTTTGGCTTCTTCCCATCTTATGGATTAGGATGGGTTTTATCGGAAGAGAAATTTTTTGAACCCTTAGCCAAGGCTCTTCAGTTTGCCAAAGTACGCTTGTCTTATGGTGTTGTAGGAAACAGTGACATTGGGGGTAGGCGTTTTGCCTATATTTCTACTGTTGATGGTGGAAATGGGGGATATTCTTTCGGTCAGAACGGCATAGATAACAATTTCGATGGTCGGGATATTGGCGATTATGCTGTTTCGGTAAGCTGGGAACGGGCCAAGAAATTTAACGCAGGAATTGAACTGAAAGCACTAGACAATAGTCTGTCGCTCACAGCCGATGTTTTCAGAGAAGTTCGTACCGGCATTTTCCGGGAGCGTGGAGATGTTCCCAATTACGTGGGGCTACGGAAATTACCCTACGCCAATTTAGGCGAGGTGCACAATAAAGGAATAGACGCCACTTTAGAATACAATAAGCGTTTGGGCGAAGATTGGAGCATCGGCTTCCGCGGAAATATAACCTGGAACAGGGCTGTTGTAATCAATGACGCTAACGCACCTTGGCCCTATCCTTGGCAACAGCGTATTGGTCGCAAATTCGGACAACGTTTTGGATATGAGGCCTTGGGATTATTTGAGTCGGATGAAGAAGTAGCAAATAGTCCGCTACAAACAGGAACAAACAAAGCTGGTGATATTAAGTATAAAGACGTAAATGGCGACGGCAAAATTGACTCGTATGATGGTGTGCCGATCGGATATGGTAGCATTCCGGAGATTGTTTATGGTTTCGGACCCACGTTGACCTGGAAAAACTGGTCTCTTGCTGCTTGGTTCAAAGGTATTAGCAATGTAGACATTAGTTTAAACGGTGATGGTTTCCGACCATTCAGCCAAGGTGGAGAACGTGGAAATTTGCTGGCTGAAGTTACAGATCGCTGGACTCCTGATAATGCCAATCCAACACCTTTTTACCCGAGACTTACCTACGGAAACGATAATATGAACTATGCCAATAGTACATGGTGGTTAAAAAACGGTGCTTTTATGCGCTTGCAGACCTTACAGTTGAACTATACGCTGGCCAATAAAGATTGGCTGAACAAAATAGGAATAAATAGTTTCGATATTTATTTCATCGGATATAATTTGATGACCTTCAGTGGTTTCAAGTTGTGGGACGTCGAACTGGGCGATGGTCGTGGTGCCGCGTATCCGTTAACAAAGACATACAACCTAGGTGTTCGTTTCATTTTTAAATAATAACCATTCTTTATTATGACTAGATATCATTTTTGCATATATAGGCACGGACGTCAGTTAAAATCCGTTATGCCATTTTTATATTCACTGCTCATCGGATTAGCCCTGACTGCTTGTTCCGATTATTTTGATCAAATACCCGATGATCGGATTACTATAGAAGAGGTTTTCAAAAAGAAGCAAGCGTCAGAAGAGTATCTTGCCAATGTTTACAGTTATATACCTGACGAAGCTGCCCAATGGCAAGGCCAGCCGTGGGGAGCTACGAATGACGAAATGGATGTCACTTGGACAAAATATCCAACCTACGATTTCAATATTGGAAATATAAGCGCTACCGCTGTGCTTTTCGATTTTTGGGGTCCATATTATAAAGGGATTCGGGCCGCAACCTATTTCATTAATCACATCGATGAGAACGAAGAAATCCGTTCGTTAAACGGACAGGAATTAATAGACCAATATAAAGCAGAAGCACGCTTTTTGCGTGCTTATTATTACTTTTTATTGTTTCGTCAATTCGGGCCTTTCGTGATCATTGGCGACGAGGAACTTCCAGCGGATGCTACAGCTGTAGATATGCAATTGCCGCGCAGCACGGTGGATGACTGTGTCGATTACATCGCGTCAGAACTCGATCAGGCGGCGGCGGTGCTTCCACTTCGTCCAGAAAGAAACGGACAAGTGAGTGATGCAGAATACGGGCGCGCAACCAAAGGGATGTGCTATGCGGTTAAATCACGCTTATTGTTATATGCTGCCAGTCCGCTTTACAACGGCAATAAGACAATGGCTAACTTCAAAAATAATGACGGAACCCCTTTTATTAATCAGCAGGTTAATGTGGAGAAATGGAAACGGGCAGCTGATGCGAGTAAGGAGCTAATTGATCTGGGAATTTACCAGCTGTATAAAGATCCTTCTGGAGACCCCTTGAAATCTATCGAGGGAACATTCTTCCAAGCTTGGAACAGTGAGCAGATTTTTGTAAGGAAAAGTAATGACCTAACCGGATGGGATGTAAATAGTATGCCCAGACAGGCAGGCGGATGGTGTGGAATTGCCCCTACCCAAGAGATGGTAGATGCTTATTTTATGGAAGATGGAAAATCGATTACCGAATCGGCTTTATATGATGAAACTGGATTTACCACGGTAGACGGAAATGAAGTTTTCAACATGTATCTGCATCGCGAGCCACGGTTCTATGCTTCGGTAACTTACCATAATAGTATATTTCAGGGAGGAAATATGACTAAGGCAGAACCCATCTCTTTTTATTATTCCGGACCCAATGGGCGGCGGGGGCATGCAACAGACTGGAGTAGAACAGGATACCTGGTGCGGAAAAATGTGGGCACACAAACGAATATTGGTTCTGGTGGAAATGGACAACGCCAAAACCGACCTTTAGCTTTGTTCCGTTTAGCTGAAATCTACCTGAACTATGCGGAAGCACTGAACGAATATAATCCTGGCGATCCCGATATTTTGAAATACCTCAACCTGGTGCGCGAACGGGCTGGTATTCCATCATATGGTACTGGTGCAAATGCACTTCCCGTACCTGCAGGCCAAGAGGCAATGCGCGAAAAAATTCATCAAGAACGAAGAGTAGAATTAGCATTTGAATCTCATCGGTGGTTCGATATCCGTCGTTGGATGATCGTTTCGCAAGTAATGGGTGAATTGCATGGTATGGACATTAATCAGGATGGTGAAGGTTTTTTTAAACGTGTTGTAGCCACGAATCATATTTTCCGATCTTCCTATTGGTGGTTTCCAATTAGCCAATATGAAATGGACAGATCACATTTGTTAGTGCAAAATCCCGGATGGTAAAAAATTAATCTAGAACATGAACACCCCATAAGGGGGAACAAATAGCATAATTCATAATGCAATGAAAAAGAAAATGAACATAATGAGCAGGTCTTGCTTACACTTTTGCGTATCCGGCATAGTCTTTCTATCCATAATGTCGTGCAGCGATAAGGTAGATTTACCGCCACAGTCTGAAGAAGATTATATCCAACTGTACATGCCGCAAGCTGTAGATGGGCCCATTTCAAAAAATCTCGTTGTTTCAGATGAACCGCAAGAAGCCATTTATGGAGCATACTACGGCGGAATAAATTATCCCAGTAGCGATTTGAAAATACAGTTTTCGGTAGATGCAGCGGTAATTGATAGCTTTAACAACGCTAATGAAACCAATTATGAGCTGTTACCAAAGGAAAGTTATACCCTCAGCAGTACGGAAACCATGATTAAAAAGGGAACCTTGGGAACAGAACCACAAAAGGTTTCTTTCATCACTAAAGGCGAGCATGCCATGGAGGTATTGAAAAACTATATTTTGCCGATTAGTCTCTCTTCTCCTGATTTAAAGATAAACCCAGCCTTAAAAACAACCTTTTTCCTGATAAGGGTAGAGCCCAATCTGGATGATTATACGGCTTATGATAAATCGAACTGGAAGGTAATCGATTTCTCTTCAGAGGAGGCTAATGGCGAAGGACCGGACAATGGTAAAGCCCTTTTTGCCATTGATGGTAATCCGGAAAGCTTTTGGCATTCTCAGTGGCAGGGCGCTTCTCCCGGGCCTCCGCATTATTTGGTGATTGATATGGGCGAGGAGAAAGAGCTTCATGGTATCATTACAAAGGCACGTTTGGGTGATAATGATGGTAAACCCCAAGATGTAGCAATGGAGACCAGTCTGGATAATATTACTTGGGAACCCGCAGGAGAGCTAACGCTTCCAGATAATGATCAGGAGCAAAAGAATTTCCTGTCGGGATTTAAACAAGCACGATATTTTAAATTTATTATAAATTCGAGCTACAATGCCAGTTATGTACATTTGGCAGAATTAGGAGCATTTTAAATAATTAACATATAATGAAGTCATATTTTTCATTCTTTTTTGCCGTCATCTTACAGCAATCCGTACAAGCCGGTCATGTGCCCATAAATAACCAACAAAATGCACCTATTCCGAAGGAGATAGAAGATCCAACATGCATTGGCATCCATAAGGAGCCCGCGCATGCTACGCTGATGCCTTATGCCAACTTAGCAGAAGCATTAGGTGCCAATAGGCATGCCTCTTCTTTAAGTCAAAGCCTTAATGGTACCTGGAAGTTCAATTGGGTAAACACGCCCGAGAAAAGACCGGTCGATTTTTATAAGCCCTCATTCGATGTTTCGCATTGGGATGATATACCCGTACCATCCAATTGGCAAGTGCTGGGGTATGGAACGCCGTATTACCGAAATATCGGATATACCTTTCAGGCAGATTTTCCATATGTGATGCACGAGCCTCCTGCAGAATATACTGCTTTTGGCGAGCGAAATCCCGTAGGAAGTTATCGGCGTGATTTTGATGTGCCGAATAGCTGGAATGGTAATCAGGTATGGATCACCTTTGATGGCGTCGATGCTGGATTCTTCCTTTGGATTAATGGCCAAAAAGTAGGTTATAGTGTAAACAGTAGAAATGCAGCCGAATTTGATATTACCCCATATATAAAGCCCGGGAAAAATACAGTAGCGGTAGAAGTTTATCGGTATACCACGGGAAGTTATTTGGAAGATCAGGACATGTGGCGCTTAAGCGGGATTTTCAGAAACGTGACCCTGTGGACCTCACCGAAATTGCACATCCGCGATTATTTCGTTAAAACAGATTTAGACCAGCAGTACAAAGATGCTAGCTTAATGGTCGAAACGAAAGTGAAAAACTACGCTGATAAAGCGTCTGCTAAGCAGAAAATCAATGTAACACTTTATGATGGCTCCAAGAAAATCGCTAGCAAAGAAACCATTTTACCCGCTATCCCTGCGGGGGAAGAGGTAACCTTAGCAACAAAACTGGCAGTGAAAAATCCACGTAAGTGGACAGCCGAGACTCCCAACTTGTATACAACGGTTATTAAGCGCGTAAATGTGGGTAAGGATGAAGAAATCCTATCGGCACGAACCGGATTTCGAGAAATTGAAATCAAAGGAAGACAGTTTTTAGTTAACGGCGTGCCTATTAAACTCAAAGGGGTAAACCGGCACGAGCATTGGCCGGAGGTAGGACATGCTATTACCGAAGAGCAAATGATCTGGGATTTGGAAGTCATTAAGCAAGGCAATTGCAATCATATTCGTACCTGCCATTATTCGGATGATCCACGGTGGTATGAACTATGCGATGAATATGGCATTTATGTGCTAGCGGAAGCCAATGTAGAATGCCATGGTCTTTCCAATCGGTTTAATGAAGAACCTTTGATGAAAGATGCCATTGTAGATCGCAATACGGCCAATGTGCAAAATTTTAAGAATCATCCCTCGGTTATCATCTGGTCTTTAGGAAATGAGTGCGGCAGCGGCGGGACGAATTTCCGAACTGCTCTACAAGCTATCCGGAACATCGATTCGTCTAGACCTACGCATTACGAAGGGTTTGGTATCGGTAAGGACAATCCTGCCGATCTGGACAGTAGGATGTATACCGGACCAGCCGAGGTAGAAAGCCTGGCAACTGATACTAGCTTCACGAAGCCTTTTTATCTATGCGAATACGCCCACGCGATGTTTAATTCCATGGGATCCATCGGCGATTACAACGATCTTTTTGACAAATATCCAAACCTTTTAGGTGGAGCCGTTTGGGAATACCAAGATCAGGGCTTATGGAATCGGAGAAACCCAGCACATCCCATTTTGGCTTTCGGTGGTGGTTTCGGAGAATTTCCGAACGACCATTATTTTATCCACAAAGGCGTTGTCGCATCCGACCGTTCTCCCAAACCGCATTATCCCGAGTTAAAACATGCGTATCAATGGATCAGCGTAATCCCAGTAGATCTCGCTACCGGTAAAATACGCATACGCAATCGCTATCAGTTCCATAATTTAAAAGATTATAAAGGTTATTGGATGCTCAGTAAAGATGGTGCTGAAATTTCACATGGCGAAATAGGCCAGTTAAATATCCCGGCAGGCAAGGAACAAGAATGGACCATACCTATAGATGTTGCTCAATTAAGTGCACCTGGCGAATATTTCGTGCGCATTTGGTTTACACTTATACATGATGAGCTGTGGGCAAAACAGGGTTATGAAATAGCGTCACAACAATTGCAATTGCCCCTTTCCAAAAGGGCAGATTTGATATTCCCTGCTAATGGTAGTAGCCGGTTGTCGGTAAAAGATGAAGATAGTCTGCTATCCATAAAGGGTAGTACGTTTAACATGACATTTAATAAGAAACTGGGTAACTTTACCGATATTACGCATCAGGGTGTTCCTTTATTAGCCTATCAGCAAGGACCTGTACTTCACCTCTGGCGAGCACCTCATCAAAAAGATGATATGTGGGCCAATGAAGGTTGGGAGAAAGCCGGTTTAAAAGTACTTTCATGGCACGTAGACGATGTCGAGGTGCAAAGCGTTGATACACAAGAAGTAAAAATCGCCGTATCGTTAACCGGATATGGGCGCAACAATTTTACCGTAACACATCGGGTACAGTACACCGTTTATGGTGACGGAACGATTCAGGTAGACAATGAAGTTACCCCAAGTGATCCCAATTTGGTTTTGGCACGGATGGGTGTTCGGCTATTTCTCAACAAGCAAATGAAGCAACTTACCTATTTTGGGAGAGGTCCATGGGAAAACTACTCCGATCGCAAGCGAGCTGCCGAAGTGAATTTGTATCATAATGATGTGCGCAAAGAACTAACTCCATATGAAAAGCCTCTGGAAGGTGGAAACCATGAAGATGTACGCTGGTTACAATTGGCAGATAGCAGTGGAGTAGGATTGAAGATCGTTTCCTACGACGATTTATTGCAGTTCTCTGCAGTCCCTTATAGTGACGAGCAAATGGAAAATACAGAATACCGTATTGATCTTCCTAAGAGTAATGCCACTGTATTGTGCATTAGCCATCAAACATTGGGTGTAGGGTCTAATGCCTGTGGTCCAAGGCCATTGCCTCCTTATATAGTGAAGGCAGAACCGGCCAAATTCAGTTATCGAATACAACCATCAAAATAAAAAGGAGGGAATTAGCGAGTTATTTGTTTGGAATAGAGATTGAGGTAAAAAAGAACTTAAAGGCATATATACACTTGACGGCTATCGTGACTATACAAATTGAGCCGATAAAATGACTGAAACCATTATGAAAATTAGAAACCTTGTTGATTTATTTGCTATTCTTCCCCAAGAGGAAAAAATAATCGTAGATGTTTTGCGCCAGATAATAACCGAAACACTTCCCGAATATTGTAAGGAGAAAATATCCTACAATGTTCCATTTTTCTATGGCAACAAAGGTATATGTATTATTTGGCCTTCTACTGTTCCCAGAGGAGGTATCAAAAAAGGAGTTCTTTTAGGCTTTTGGTATGGGTACAAATTAAATGATCAAGATCGCTTTCTATCTCGCGGAACTAACAAGCAAATTTTTTTTAAGATTTATCAGACAGCAGAAGAAATTGACGAAAAGCCTTTAAAAAAACTTTTAAAAGAAGCAATTAAATTAGATCGTACTAATGGACACCACCAGACCTATAGGTAAGGGCGAGTTCAAGTAAAAAGAATCGATTAAACTAGTTGTGTTCACTGCCGTTTTGATATTCGTGTCTCATGTATCTTATTGATCATTTCCTAAGTAGGTGCCAATTTACTACTTTTGTTATGGTTTCAGTTCATGCGCATGCGTGACTGAAAGGCGTAAAGATTATTTGTTGTAATAGTTAAACCATTAGTAAATCAATAAGTTATGAAAATTGTAAAAACCATTCTCTGTGTTTTATTTGGCTTAATGTTTATCAATGCAGGATTAGATAAATATTTACATTATATGCCGATGCCACCCATGGAAGACGATTTGTTAAAAGTGAATGAAGCTATCCTTCAGTTAAAATGGCTACTACCTTTAGTAGGGTTTATTGAGATAGTTGGCGGTCTATTATTTATTTTTCCTAAAACCAGAGCATTAGGAGCCATCGTTATTTTGCCCATCATGGTAGGCGTCATCTTCCATAATATCACCTTTATGCCGTCTGGATTAGCCATCGCTGGTGTAATGTTTTTAATCAATCTGTGGGTTATTATCGATAACCGGAAGAAATACCAAGTACTCCTTAGCTAGCCAAAGTATAGGAAAGAAATTTCTTCTATAGCACAAGACTCCATATCCGGATACTGTCTTTCAGTACCTGCATCTTTTTGTTGCCGTTTGGCCAAGCGTTTCACACTGATCATACAGCGTCATATAAGGTTATATTACTTGTTATTCTCTCGAGGAGAACTGTTAAAAACTATGATACCATCCCATCCTAAGCCACAACTGATTTTCCATTCCGCTTCCAATCAGGTTTTTAGCGCGATAATCAAGGCCCATTTCGATCTGGTTATTTTCAGACTGATTGTATCCCAAAGCCGTTAACAATTTTATCTCCAGGTTGCCCTCTCCGTCTTTGAGGATACCGACGTATTCATTATTGGCTTTAAAGTAAAACTCTTCAGGATCTACCCTTAAACCATTCAGCGGTTTTTCTACACTAATACGGTATCTCAACCGGTATTGTACAGCCTCTTTCTTTTCGAAAGTCTGGTCGGATCTAAAACGATGAGCCAGTTGAAGGCTGCCAAGTTCTTGGCCAAGGCTGTATTGTTGCATAGCGCGGTGGATAAATGATCCGTCTTTATCAGACCGACGCACCAGATAACCCGCACCCAGATTCTTTAAGCGACCTTTGTTACGTGCCACAAGAACCTCAATGCCCGTGTTATCATATTCACTAGAGCTTCCTGTGCCTTCATAAGGGTTTTGGTGGAGTACAAAGCGGTTTTCAAGTTTTGAATTTACCTTCCAGGCTGTGCCGATTTTAAAATCAACATTGATTTGTGGCGTAATCCCAAATTTGTTCTGGGCAAAACCGGTGTAGCCCGTAAATAGCAGCAGGATGATAACAAGGGGCAGTGTTTTCCTGGAGGTATAACTGAAAAATACCATGTTCAATACAATAAATGGTTCAGGTTGCGCTCTATAATCTCCTTTGTTTCAATATGCTTGCCGTGGCGATCAAATAACGATTCGTAAGATGCAGTGTCTTTATCCTCCCGGCCAGTATATACGATCTCATAATTGGTCGTAAAGGTGTTGTCCGTATCACCCTTCCTGATTAAAGCATGTAGTACATCCGGATCACCCGTCCATTGTATCTGGATCTTTTTGATCTTAAACGATTTATAGCGTTTCTTTAAATAAGCCGTTACGTTCCCTTGCACTTCCATAGGCAATTGGTCAAATTTCTGCGTTCGTTCGATGTCGTGCAGGGTTCCCAGCGTGTCAAATTCAATACTGTATATTGATCTGTTTTCTTTGAGCTTTGCTTCTATGGTTACACCTTCCAGATTTTCTTCCAAATACCATTTTATTTTTTTGGAGTCGGGGAAAAGACTTTCCACATATGTCCTCGCTTTTTCAGCCACTTTAGCACTTTTTATCCTTGTCTCTCGTTCAAATTTTTTCTGGGCGTTTGCTACATGTGCTAGTAGTATTGCTGTAATCAACAATAAACAGTGTTTCATTACGGTCATTTTTCTTAACATACTGCTTTAAATACATGGACTTCTCCATCGATTTTCTTACAAGTTAACGGTGCCGGCAGGAAAAGGTTTTACTTTGTTTAGATAGCGCAAGTCGTAACTCCCCTTAACTTGTCATTTTTGCACATCCGCACATACTTTTCGCCCAAGAAATGTTAAGTTATGTTAAGTTCGCCGTCAAATAGTTTATTAGCGGATAAAAAGAGTATCTTTCCCAAAATTAAGAAATGGCATTATTAGATAGGGTATTAGATCCACCATCATATGGATGGTCTGATCAAAAAGGAGAATTAAGTCGGCCTACTTCCAAACAGATTTTCGAAGAATTTTTTAAACGCCTAAATATTTTTCGGTCTAAAAAGAATTGGCTACCCCTTTTTAGTTGGCTAAGAGTCATCCTACTGTTGCCGTTA
Organism: Olivibacter ginsenosidimutans; assembly: GCF_039542865.1. NCBI lineage: Bacteria > Pseudomonadati > Bacteroidota > Sphingobacteriia > Sphingobacteriales > Sphingobacteriaceae > Olivibacter > Olivibacter ginsenosidimutans. The sequence goes on from NZ_BAABIQ010000006.1 coordinate 14,406, forward strand.
TTGTTCCTGTTTATTTTTAAGTATTTTTCCATTGGGTTGTTGGCTGTTGCTTTTGTGTACAGTATGATCATTATGGGCACCCACGGTACTATCTGGCATCATCGTTACTGCACTCATAAGGCATATAGGTTCAAAAACAGTTTTTGGAGGATACTTACACAGAACTTAACCATCAGTATGGTTCCCGAAGAGATTTACGCGATTTCACATCATGTCCATCATGCTAAGTCAGATCAACCAGGCGATCCCTATAATGCGAAGGGGGGCTTTCTTTATTGCTTTCTAGCGGATGTAAACCACCAGCCCATCGCGAAGGACCTGACGGCAGATGAATATAGGCGAACAGTACAGCTTATCACACATACAGGTATTATAACGAACAGCTACGCTGCCTATCAGAAATGGGGTTCTATTATAAATCCCCGGCGGGCTATTTTGGCTTGTTTGCTAAACTGGGTTGCTTGGTACATAATAGCCTATCTAATCGGGGGACATGCATTGGCCTGCGCATTGTTTGGCGCAGCTGCGTTTTGGGCGATTGGTGTACGGACATTTAATTATGAAGGCCATGGAAAAGGGAAAGATAAACGGAAGAAAGGCTATGACCTCAATGAAAGTGATATGTCCATCAATCAGGTATGGCCGGGTATTGTTGCAGGAGAATGGCATAATAACCACCATTTATATCCTAGCAGTGCACGTTCGGGCTTTCTAAAACACCAGATTGATTTTGCCTGGTATTATATCAAGTTGCTCCATTTGATCGGTGGTGTTACAACTTATCATGATTCGAAGCCTGCTTTTTTAAATCGCTATAAATTAAAGGATTAGTCTATTAAATAAATCCTTTAAGAATGAAGTTCATTAGCAAGCAAAGAGGTTATTTATTTACCTACTCTGTTTTGCAGATTTTCGGGGTATCTCGCTCCCGAAACTTCAATTTTAGACAAGGCATTTTCTATTTCCTGCAAATCTTTGGCAGAAAGTGCTACCTGTGTAGCGCCAACATTTTCCTCCAAACGATGTGATTTGGTGGTTCCCGGAATTGGAGCAATCCGTGGGCTCTGTGCCAATAACCACGCTAAAGCAATTTGGGCTGCCGTAGCATTTTTTTCTACCGCAATGCCTGTAATCAATTCGATAAGTGCTTGATTCGCTTTCCGATTTTTTTCAGAAAAACGTGGCACTGTATTTCTGAAATCCGAGCTGTCGAATTTTGTGTTTTCATTGATTGTTCCAGTTAAAAAACCTCTTCCCAGCGGACTGAAAGGAACAAAGCCAATGCCCAGTTCGTTCACCAGCGGCAATATTTCCTTTTCAGGTTCTCGCCACCATAATGAATACTCACTTTGTAAAGCTGCAACAGGTAAGACTGCGTGCGCCTTGCGGATGCTTTGTACACCAGCCTCACTCATGCCAAAGTGCCTAACTTTTCCTTCTTGTACCAAATCCTTTACCGCTCCTGCAACCTCTTCCATTGGTATATTGGGGTCAACCCTGTGCTGATAAAATATATCAATTACATCAGTGCCCAAGTTTTTCAACGATGCCTCTGCAACGGCTCTAATGCGTTTAGGATGGCTATCTACACCCTTGGAAGCATCGCCCTCAACGAAGCCAAACTTAGTGGCTATCAACACTTTATCCCGAAAAGGTTTTACTGCTTTGCCTAAAAGCTTTTCATTTTCGCCCTGGCTGTAAGCCTCTGCCGTATCAAAAAATGTAACGCCCAATTCGTAAGCCTTTTGGATGAGTGCTATTGCATCTGTCTCTTTGGTTGGAGCTCCATACGCAAAGGTCAAACCCATGCAACCTAAACCTAATTCTGAAACCTCTAATCCGTTATTGCCTAATTTCCTTTTTTGCATGACTCTTTGTTTTAAGTTATGTAATATGAGATTTAAGTCTTCTTACGTCATCTCAAGTTACATTACAAATTTCATAAGATAAAATGAAAAATCAATATACCAATTATTGTTTTACTTACCAAAATTACTGATTTGGCCAAAAATAGAAATAGATGATACAGAATTTTTGTATTATTGGGCATCAAAAACGATCTGATTTTAACCAATAAAATAAAAAACATGGAGTTTTCACCTTTCAATAACGTTGTTAAACGCTGCCTCGAAGGTATGGATATGGAAGAGAAAGGCAAACATGCAGAAGCCGGCAAGCTATTTTTGCAAGCTTGGGACGAAGCAACAAACGACTTTGAAAAATTTCTTGCAGCTCATTATCTAGCCCGAAACCAAGAAACGGTGTCTAACCAATTAAAATGGCTTCAAAGGGCTTTGGAATATGCTTTAAAAATAAATGATGATACAGTTAAGAGTGCTTTCCCAGCGCTTTATTTAAACATTGCCAAATGCTATGAAGACTTAAAAGATGCCAAAAAGTCAAAGGAGTATTCCGAATTAGCAATTTTGTTTAAGAATCACCCTTCCGATAAGGGTCCTTTTTATCATGGCACAAAAGCAGATTTGCAGGTTGGCGATTTACTGAGAGCAGGGGGCATTTCCAATTATAAAGCCGAGCTAAAAATGAATCATATTTATTTCACCGCTATGGCTAATGGCGCGGGGCTGGCTGCTGCATTAGCAAACGGCGATAAACGTGAGCGCGTGTATATCGTTAAACCAACAGGAAATTATGAAAATGATCCTAATGTAACAGATAAAAAATTTCCAGGCAACCCCACGCGTTCATATCGTTCTGAAGAACCCTTGGAAATCGTTGGAGAAGTAACAGATTGGGTTAGGCCAACACCCAACGAACTTCAAAAGTTTCGTGAAAAATTAGCGAACAGCAAAGGAGAAATTATTAATTAATTTGGGACTTTAGTGGCCAATTTTTTCGATGCACATAATGCTGATCCTCTGGGGAGTATACGCTCTCCGGCAGTTGCCTGTCGGGCAACGGCATTGCAGTATTAAAGATTCGAATTAAATCAAGTCAAACGGAACCTTATTAGCCCGTGCATATTTCAGCGCCAGCGTATCCAGTCGATCGAAGCGTTCCGCCATTCCTGTCTCCGTATTATCATACATCTCGGTAATGGCCTTATCAATTTCCTCAAGGGGTCTTTCTTTATCAATGAGCTCTGCAATAGATTTATATTCATGCTCAAATATAGTTTTCCCATAAGTCATCACCTCTAAAGCCGCAGCAATTAACTCTTTGGTTTCGGCAGTTTCTTTTAGCTGTTTTACCTTCTCGATAGCTTCGTCCACAGGTTTAATTGCCCTATCCCGCACATATTCTTCCGCACTCGTGCCTGGCAATTGATTTTTATACTTACGTTCCATCAACTCGTTTAGAAACATGGGGCGGTAAGCTGTAGATACTAAGTTGCTATTTAAGGCCGTCACAGCAATATATTTTTCTGGCCTTGTCTTGCTGCAAGATAAACAGATCAATACCATATACAAACCAACAGCGATCCAAGCTTTATATATTATTTTTTTTGTCATCGTTAATTGCGTTACCTACTCCAGCTCAAATCTCACTACTAATCGATATCGAGTAGTTTCTTTCTCCGGATAATATGAATCCGTATAAAAATTATTATATACATCAGATACCGAAGATATTTTTCCCAGTTTTTTACCCATTGCTTTTGCTATATCAATCGCGTTTTCTCGAGCACTGTCCAGTGCTTGTGCTATAATTTTTTTACGCTGGTCAAAAGGTTTATAAACTACCTTCTTGTCGTATTTTGAAGTTCCTTTTGTGTTTTTTAGCCGATTGAATTTAACAAACCGTTCTTTCGAGCTCGTTTCAAAGACATATATTGATTGCTTAATGTTGTCATCGAAAGGAACATCGTCACTTTCAACAAATTCATTTCTGCTAAAGCCATTTTTCTCCATCACCGAGAAAAATATTTCTTCAATGTTCTCTAATGTAGCTTTATCTTCTTCATATACATAGTACTCATTTGCGGTCATTGTTATTTTTGACTGATACTTTTCTATCTCATTTTTATAACTTGTTTCGCCTGTTACTTCAATAAAGGAGTTATTATTTTGCGCCTTGCAATAAAAAGTTAATAATGATAGGAAAACGATTACTAAATGTCTCATTTTTCAATGGATATGGATGAACAATTTATTTTGAAATGCTAAGTGCAAAATTAGATGTGGCCAAAGCTCAAAGCAATTTATAAGTATATACAGAATAACTACATCAACTAAATCTATATATACAAGTTGTTAACAAGTATCTGATTGCTTAACGTGGGTAGTCTCGACTATGATTGAGAGGGGAAGAAATCAATTCGTAATCATTCTAAATAAATAGTAGCATTGCAAAAAAAATAATATGAGAAAATTATTTGCAACACATAATGCATCCTTGAGTTTCAATATAGCTGCACTTATTTTACGGTTCGGAATGGGAATTTTGATGATACCACACGGATATGCGAAACTTGTAAGTTTTGCCGAACGCAAAGATCGGTTTATGGAGTTTATAGGTTTAAGTAGTTCCGCATCGCTGGGACTAGCTATCTTCTCCGAATTGTTCTGTGCAGTGCTACTCGTGTTGGGTTTAGCTACCCGTTTGGCAACTATACCGTTAATAATTACTGCTTTAGTGATTATGTCCGTTCACCACTGGACATTTTTTGGAGATCATGATCTAATCGTAGCCTTATTTATAGGATATGTTGCCATTCTGTTTTTAGGTCCTGGTGATTTCAGCTTGGATAAACTGCTTGTGTCCCGTTCCGTTTACAGGAAATAATGATCGATATAGCATCCGTATCCTACTTTCTAAGTATCACAATATGCGCAGCTTTAACTGGTGTTAAACTATAATATTTTTTGTGCACAACGGTATATAGAAAAATAAAAACTACTTTTATAATGATTATTGTAACAGGTAATAGATAAATCGTAATCTGCGTATCGATGAAAAAATTTATCATTTTATTTAGAGAACCTGATGGCAGAACCGGCGCACATTCGGATACTGAGATTAGTGCGCATCAAGATAACTGGAAAAATTGGTTTAACCATTGGGGGCAACAAGGTAATTTAGTTGGCGGGAGTGGGCTAACCTTAAATGGAAGAATGATAAAAGGGAAAGGTGACGTAATTATAGATGGAATTTATAAACACGGCACTGAAATCGTAGGCGGTTACCTATTGTTAAATGCCGTTGATCTGGATGAAGCGACTGAAATTATGAAAAGTTGCCCGATCTATGAATTTGATGGATTCACCGAAATCAGAGAATTACAAATTCAGAATTAACAAATAAGTGTGGCCGTGAAACAGACTTTTAGTAAGCCCTTAAGTTGATGACCTCACACTAAATAGCACAAACAGGAAATGCAAATCATCAATAGCACCCAAAAAGACATACCCGAAATTTTTAGACTTTATAGTTTAGCCACGGCATTTCAGAAAATAAAATTCACCGAAAATCAATGGCCGGAATTTGATAGGGCTTTAATAGACAGAGAAGTTCTCGAAAACCGACAATTCAAATTAATGATTGATGGCGAAATTGCTTGTGTTTGGGCAATCACATACAGCGACCCGGAGATTTGGCAGGATGACGATGGTGTGTCATCCATCTATATTCATAGAATAGCAACCAACCCAAACTTCAGAGGGAACAATTATGTCAAGATCATAGTGGATTGGGCTAAAAAATTTGCAGGGGATAAAAAATATATCCGGATGGATACCTGTGGGGAGAACCAGAAATTGATACAACATTACCAAAACTGCGGATTTGATTTTTTAGGAATCAAAAAATTGGAAGATGCAGGGAGCTTGCCTGCCCATTATCATCATGCAGATGTTTGCTACTTTGAGATAAAACTAAATAAAATAGATTTATAGAAAAGGGAGCCCGTATCGAAAGCAAGGCTTCTAATAAATTCAAAATTATCATGAATAGCTACTTACGTTTATCAACCCAAATATTCACATTAATCATCGTAACGATATTACTGATAGCCTGCGACTCTAAAAAAGACCCAGAACCAGTTACCATTTCCGGAAAATGGATAAATACATCACACGTTTATGAAACCTGGATTGATGGTACTAAATCTTCTACAGAGACCGTTCCGATTGATGATGATAACACTATTAGAATAGTTTTCAACCAAGACGGTACTTTTGATCAGGAATTTCTGAACTCCGGCGTTCTTGACGAGCGAAGCGGAAAATATACCGTTGTAAATGACACCCTAACGGTTGAATTTGAACCTAATTCGTTTACGCAAAAGTTCCGCGTAGATTTCGTCGGTGCTAGCGAAATGATATTAAGTGAGCAAAGAAAAAGAGTTATAAAAGAAGGTAAGGAAATTGTAGAGAAAGAGGTGCTTAACTTTAAAAGGGAGTAATCTTATAGATCATTGTACAAATAAACCAACAAATTTACCTCCTATTTATAGGTATTTCATATTTGTTTTAATTTGCTGAACTTTAAGCGAAGCTTTATAAAGATGCAAAAGATCGTACTTATCATTATAGGCTTGTTTTTTTCGATTTAAATTATCTTCCGAACAGAAATATCATACTACACCGTTGATCGATGAAACGATCTTGCAACTGGAAAGCTCCATCGGCGAGTTGCGCCGCATTGCCCGTAATATGATGCCCGAAACGCTTATTCGTTCCGGTCTGGAAGTTGCCTTGGGAGACCTTTGCATTTCGCTTACATCAGACACGGTAGACATTGAGTTTCAGGCAGGAGATATTCAAGAAGGGATGGATGTACAGACCCAGGTCAATATTTATAGGATTATTCAAGAACTCCTGGCAAACGCTATCCGTCACGGAAAAGCGACTGAGATCCTTGTGCAATGCATCCAGGGTGAAAATAATGTACTGATCACGGTAGAAGATAATGGAAAAGGATTTGATTCTAAAGACCAAATGCCCTCCAAAGGAATCGGTCTGAACAATATAAAAAACCGAGTGGACTTGATGAAAGGCAATGTGCAGATCGATTCGGTAATCAATGAAGGTACAACGGTCAACATCGAGCTGCATGTCTAATGAAACAATTTTATCACGCACTTTGTAAATGGATTTTATTTCGCCGTCGTTGAGTTTTTGTCTGACAACAGCATTGAAACGCTCATACAGCGCGAAGATCGTGTTTAAGTAACCTCGTATATTCACCAGGTCTAGACTAAAAAAATAAAAGAAAATTTGCGAAACCGAAAAGTTGCATATATATTTGCAATCAATTGGTTTCATAATTTAAAAAAATAGCAAAATGAGAAGAGATATCTTCCAGGCCATAGCAGACCCCACGAGAAGGGCAATCATCACACTGATAGCATTACAAGCCATGACGCCCAATGCCATTGCCGAGCATTTCGATACAAGTCGGCAGGCAGTTTCCAAACACCTGCGCATCTTGGCAGAATGCGAACTCATAAAGCAGGAACAAAAGGGCAGAGAAATCTATTACCAACTTGAGATTAACAAAATGAAAGAAATAGACAAGTGGCTGGAGCAGTTCCGCAAAATTTGGGAAGACCGCTTTGATAACCTGGATAAATTATTGGCAAAAATACAAAAGAAGTAATCCATGGAGAGCACGGGAAACCGGGAAATGAAAATGATTTCAGTCATCAACGTATTCAATGCCAAAGAAGGGCAGGAACAGAATTTTGAACGGCTTGAAAAATATCTTGAACAATTAAAGCATAGCAATCATGAACAGTAATCTTTTATTTGATTTTTCCGTAAACAAGGAGAGTAATACCATTCACATCACACGCGAATTTAATGGCAGCCTCGAACTGGTTTGGCAGGCCTGGACAACACCCGAGCTGCTCGATCAATGGTGGGCTCCAAAGCCTTACCATATCGAAACCAAATTATTGAATTTAAGCGTAGGCGGAACATGGCTCTACGCAATGGTTAGCCCACAAGACGAAAAAATGTGGTGCAAAGCTGATTACAAAACGATTGAAACCAATAAATTGCTGTCTTGGCTAGACGCTTTTTGCGATGAAAATGGAAACGAGAATAACCTAAAGCCACGTTCTTTATGGACCAATAATTTTTCTGAAAACAAGGGTATCACCACCGTCTATATCACCTTGAAGCACGAAAAATTGGAAGACATTGAAACAATGATTGAAATGGGCTTCAAGGAAGGACTCACTATGGCGCTTGAAAATCTTGATCAATATCTAGAAGCACAGTTCAAACTTCGCAAACAGAACAAAACAAGTAACGTAGCAAGGGTTTGTACTTACCTGAATTTTGACGGAAAAACAGAAGAGGCATTTTTGTTTTACAGATCAGTTTTCAAAACAGCATTTATAGGAAAAGGCATGCAGCGTTTTGGTGACATTCCTGCCGAAGCAGGACATCCGCCGGTTGCAGATGAGATAAAGAAAATGATTTTGCATGTTGAATTGCCGATTACAGGCAATCATATTTTAATGGGAACGGACGCACCAAAAGAAATGGGGTTTACGCTTGCCAAGGGAAACAATATGCACATCTGTATTGAACCTGAAACACGTGAAGAAGCCGACAGATTGTTTAATGAGCTTTCTTCAGGTGGAAATATTACCATGCCGATGGCCGATATGTTTTTCGGCGCCTACTTCGGGGAGTTTTCCGACAAATACGGAATTAATTGGATGATAAATTTTCAACATCAATAAAACAGCAGAAAACATGAGCAGCAATTTATTATATGACTTCATAGTCAATAAAGAAAATAATACGATTCACATTACACGTGAATTTATGGGTAGCCTTGAATTGGTTTGGCGGGCGTGGACAACACCTGAGCTGCTCGATCAATGGTGGGGGCCCCAACCCTGGAGAGCTGAAACGAAAACAATGGATTTCCGTGAAGGTGGATATTGGCTCTATGCCATGGTAAGTCCTGAAGGCGAAAAGCATTACAGTAAATCCAATTTCATTGCTATCGTAAAAGAGGCATCATTTGCCTCGAAAGGTGGATTCAGTGATGAAAACGGCACGATAAACCCTGCTTTCCCGCAAAATTTATGGGAGAACAAATTTATTCCGGGAGATGATAACGTCAAGGTGGATATGCTACTGACCTATGATTCACTGGCCGACCTCGAAAAGGAGATAGAGATGGGTTTTAAAGAAGGTATAACCATAGATTTTCAGCAGTTGGATGCATTGCTGTCTACCTTTAAAAAGTAAAAACGTGTCTTATGGCAGGCCTTGTCTAATCGCTTTTGTTTCGCGTCATAAAGTTCAGGTAAACGCTATCATCATCGTTTATATACATGTCAATTTAACCGGCATTCAGAAGGACGTCAACCTCTTTGTACGATATCGTACAAAGAGTGTTCGCTACCGTACAGTACTGTTTCTTCGAAAAGCGTTCCATGTAGCAGTTAAAGGCTTTTCCAGTGTGGCAATACATTTGGGGAGCATTAAAAAACTGTAAAGAATTGTTTACAGTGGGCAACATTTCAGATTAACAGATATGATCAAGAGTTACTTAAAAACTGCCTGGCGCAACCTGATCAGGAGCAAAGGTTTTGCGTTTACTAACCTTTTGGGCCTCACTATAGGTCTTACCTGTACCATGTTCATCTTGCTTTGGGTGCGAGATGAACTTAACTATGATCAGTTTCATAAGAACTATGATCGTATCCATGTAGTGATTGCCAACCGGGGAACACCAGGTAATATTTTCACGGATTACAACATGGTGTTGCCCCTTGCAGGCGAAGTGGAAGCCAAGATTCCCCAGGTAAAAAGGGCCTGCGTAGCTACACAGGGTGATGATGTGACTTTCCGGTATGGCGATATACTTTTGAAAAAAAACGGACTAACCACCAGTGCTAATTTTTTTCAGCTATTTTCCTGGAAATTTATCAAAGGTGATGCTGTGTCAGCCGTTGCCGACCCTTTGTCTATTATACTGACAAAGTCGGCTGCCAAAGCCATCTTCGGCAACAAGGATCCAATGGATCAGGCCCTGACAGTTGTAGGAGAAAACCGTAATCTTAAAGTGACGGGGATTATCGAAGATCCACCCGGTAATTCCAGCTTTCAGTTCGATTTTATTCGTCTATTCAATTTTAGCGATCCGGAAACCAGGAAAATGTTGGATGAGTGGGTAAATTCCAGTTGGAGGGTATATGTCGAAACGGTTCCAGGCGCAGATATAGATCAGGTAACGGCAGCCATAAATGCCATAAAAAGGCAGCACGATCCCGGTGACAAAACCAGCACTTATTTTACCTTTCCGATGAGTAAATGGCGGCTTTACAGCGATTTCAAAGACGGGAAAAATGTGGGTGGCATGATCGAATATGTCCGGCTTTTTACCGTTATCGCCGTTGTCATTCTACTGATTGCCTGTATAAATTTTATGAATCTTTCCACCTCAAGATCAGAAAAAAGGTCTAAGGAAGTAGGGATACGCAAAACTTTGGGCAGCGGAAGAATACAGTTGGCTCTGCAGTTTATATGTGAATCTACTATATTGGTACTGTTGGCCTTTCTCTTATCACTTGCTGTGGTATTCTTGTTGCTTACGCCTTTTAACACCCTTGTAAATAAACAACTATCGCTGGAGCCCGGTCAGCCTTATTTTTGGCTCGGATCGCTGGCCATCATCCTGTTTACCGGAATTGTCGTCGGTAGCTATCCCGCATTGTATCTTTCCGCTTTTAATCCGGTAAGGGTGCTGAAAGGGATATTTTCTGGTGGAAAATCCGGCATCCTGCCCAGACATTTCCTGGTAGTAGGACAGTTTGTTGTTTCCATTCTCCTCATCTCCGCCACCATTATTGTATATCAGCAAATACAGTACCTCAAAAACCGTAATATCGGTTACTCAACGGACAACCTGATCATGGTGGATGGCACCAATGACATCAAAACGAACTTTTCGGCTATCAAACAGGAGCTGCTGTCTAGCAGGCTTGTACAGGCTGTTGCCCGATCAAATTCTCCTATTACACAGATCTGGTGGCGAATGGGAGCTCCCCACTGGGAGGGGAGACCGGAAGATTTCGCCGTTGTTTTTTCGGGTATTCGGGGCGATAAGGATTTTATCCAGACAATGGGCATTAAAATTTTACAAGGAAAGAGTTTCTCGGGGATGCCCGTCGATTCAACCAATGTGCTGCTTAACCGCTCTGCTGTGGAGTTGATGGGACTGAAAAATCCTATCGGCACAGTAATCAGCTTTGGAGATGAAAAATACCATGTCATCGGCGTGACCGAGAATGTAGTCATGGAATCGCCGTACCGGCCCGTTGAGCCTATGCTGACTTTTTATAGTCAGCACACCACGGGTATCCTATCGCTGCGGCTGGCTGAGGGGGTACTTCCGCAGCAAGCCCTTCCATTTATCGAATCGGTATTCAAAAAATATAACCCGGCTTACCCGTTTGATTACCGGTTTGCCGACGTGGAATTCGGTAGGAAATTTCTTACGGAAGAGCTGATCAGCAAGATCACCAACATTTTCTCGGCCCTTGCCATCTTTATCTGTTGTTTAGGACTGGCTGGCCTCGCTTCCTTCACGGTTGAAAAACGGTTCAGGGAGATCGGTATCCGGAAAGTACTTGGAGCGACTGTAAGTCAGGTGATCTTTCTGATTTCCCGCCAGTTTCTCAAACTCGTACTGATATCTTTTGTCATTGCCGTACCGCTTACCTGGTGGTCTATGCATAACTGGCTTGAAAACTATGCTTACCATATCCGGATAAGTGTTTGGGTATTCTTTGCAGTAGGATTATTGATCCTATTGCTCGCGTTAGTAATTGTCAGCGTGAACACGGTACGTGCGGCATTGGCTAATCCGGTGAAAAGTTTACGGAGCGAATAAGGATCGGATCAGCACTAGGTTAAGCGAGAGTATCTTTTTTATAAATCAAGGTATTTTAACCTTATTTTCAACTTTGTTTTCGCTTTCCTGCACGGAAGCTTTACCCGTTTCAACTTCGATTTCCTTGGTTGTCACAGCATAAGAATTAGGTCTTATTTCGGAATCATATTCCATCACATAAGCCTTTGTAAATTCTGCTCCGAAATAAAGGATCATGGCAGAATAGTAGGTCCAGAGCAACAAAACGACTAATGATCGTGCAGCGCCATACGTGTCGCCTGCACCACTCTTGCTGATATATAAAGAAATGGCTAATTTTCCGATCAAGAATAAGATAGCCGTTACAAATGCCCCAGTAAGTACATCTTTCCATCCAATGCGGGCATCGGGAAGCACTTTAAAAATGACGGCAAAGATCAACATCACAACGCCCAAGGTGATCAATTGATTTAGTATGTAAAAGGCGACGGTAGATACATTTTCATATTGTGTACGTAGATGGTCGCTAAAGCCGTCAAGTAACGTCGTAATAAACAGAGACACCAACAAGATAAAAGCCAAGCTGATAATGACCGAGAAGGAAAGGAACCGGTTCTGAAGCATTTTAAGCCATCCATTTTTAGGTTTGGGTTTAATGCCCCATATATGGTTAATAGAATCCTGTATATCGGCAAAAACGGTTGTGGCACCCACTAACAGGGTAACTGCTCCGATAACAATGGCTGAAGCACTTTTTCCGCTGATGGAAGCATTTTTTATGATGTCTTGTATTTGTAGAGCCGTATTTTTGTCGAGAAAAGCACTTAGTTGCCCGTATATTTGGTTTTGGGCAGTTTCCTGTCCTAAGAATATTCCGCATAAGGCGATGATTAGTACCAGTAAAGGTGCCATAGAAAATACCGTATAATAAGCCAATGAACCGCTCATTTTAGTTACATTATGATCCATAAAACTACTAACAGCATTTTTCAAAACGCTGATGACGGTTTTAAAGGTTAATTTTTTCCTGCCTTCTTTCATATTAATGCTGTTTTTCTGTTTACTGGACAAAGGAATAAACAGCGATCCATGCAATAAGTTTAAATAATGTGCCGAAGCCCTTTCTCAGACATGACAAACAGAACACCGTATCGATAATGAAATGATTGTAAAACATAAAATCTTTGCAGCATTTAAATTCGAAAATGATAAAGTAATCCAATGTAATGAATTAACTTTACTGACTGAAAGAAACATAAAGGAAAGCAATTTAGTGCGAGAAAAGTAAGCTAGGTAGCTTGATGAACTCCAACTAAATCGTTAAAATAGTACAAATAGAAAATGCAAATTACTAATAGCACTGAAAAAGACATACCTGAAATTTTTAGACTTTATAGCTTAGCCACAGCATTTCAGAAAATAAAATTCCCAGAAAACCAATGGCCGGAATTTGATAAGGCTTTAATAAACAAAGAAGTTGTTGAAAACCGGCAATTCAAATTAATGATTGATAACGAAATTGCCTGTATTTGGGCAATTACATACAGCGACCCCGAGATTTGGAGTGATGACGATGGCGCGTCTTCCATCTACATTCATAGAATAGCAACCAATCCAAACTTCAGAGGAAACAATTATGTAAAGATCATTGTTGATTGGGCTAAAAAATTTGCAAGGGATAAAAAATATATTAGACTGGACACCTGTGGTGAGAACCAGAAGTTAATACAACATTACCAAAACTGCGGATTTGAATTTTTAGGAATCAAAAAATTGGAAGACGCAACGGACTTGCCAGCACATTATCATCATGCAGATGTTTGCTATTTTGAGATAAAACTAAATTAAATGTGAGGGTTTTATCTGCATTTTTTACATAAATTCCATGCTGTATTTTTTTGGTTTTTTACCGATGTGTTTTTCAAACACTCTCGTGAAATGGCTTAGGTTTTCGAATCCCATTTGGTAACCAACTTCCGACACCGATCGTTTTTCATCTCGCAAAAGTCTAGCCGCTTCATTCATCCGTAAACGCTGGTAATAATCATAAATTCCCATTCCAAAAACTTGTGTAAAAATTTTGCGAAGTTTCAATTCATTCATTCCTGCAATCATTTTTAAATCCGCAATGGAAATGGGTTTGTTCAATGATGAAGCAATTTTATCCCGCACTTGGTAAATGGCTTTTATTACGCTGTCGTTGAGTTTTTGATGAACTGATTTTTCTCTCTTACGCAAACTTTGAAACAGATAAAAAAGCAATTCCATTGCTTTTAGTTTGTAGTGATAACTTTTAAGTGTGCTGGGTTGTTCTTGCTTTACAATGTCGTTTAACGTGCGTAAAATATCGTCCGTCATAATTTCTTCAATCAAAAAAATGTTTGTGCTATCAAATAAAAACTCAAAATGTTTCGCATCATCTCGCAGAAATGTTTTCAAATAGTTTGCGCTAATGGCAACCGAAAGATGCGTTGCTTGCGTGTTTTTCGTCATCGGAATTTTTTGTGATAATGCTACCGGAAACACACGTACATAGGGATTTTCATTATATTTTTTGATTTTTCCTTTGCTTGAATTTTGGGTATTATATTCAAATGCGTTGTAAAAATGAAAACTAATTCCGTCCCAAATTCCATTCAAGGTTGCCGTTTGCCGTACGAAACTTTTTTTCACGATAAATGAACCAAAATGCAGCATGAGTTCGGGCAGGAAATCGTACGATTTCAAAAACTTGATTTCAATGTTTCGTATATCCTTTCCTAAGATTTGCTCGAACCGCGTTCCGTATTGCGCAACGTTATTGATTTCTTTTCCCATAACTTTACGACTATTTTTATTAGTTATTTGGTTATTTTATTCGTAAAGGTACCTTTAATTTTGAAATACAAATAAAAGATTATGAAAAAGAACGTTTTAATATCAGGTGCAAGTTTTGCAGGTTTAACATTGGCATATTGGTTAAACAAGTTTGGTTACCAAGTAACTGTAGTAGAACTTGGTAAAGGTCTTCGAAAAGGTGGTTCGCCCATTGATGTGCGTGGCGAAGCCTTAAACGTGGTCAAAGAGATGGGTATCTATGAAAAAATTAAAGCCAAGGAATTTGTGCACGACACCGAAATCGTGAATGCAAAAAACGAAACGCTGGTTAGTTTTTCAATTAATGACTTCGATGAATACCATGGCGATATTGAGATAAATCGTGGAGATTTGGTGGATATACTGTACGAAATCGTTCCGAAAGGCGAAGTTGAATTTTTGTTTGGCAACAGCATTGAAACGCTCACACAGCACGAAGATCACGTTGATGTTACATTCGAAAATGGTGTGCGCAAAAATTTTGATTTGGTATTTGGCGCAGATGGTACACACTCTATCGTGCGAAAAGTAGTGTTTGGTGATGAAGAAAATTTCTCAAAGTTTTTTGGTGTTTATTTTGCATTTGCCGAAGCCAATCATATACCAACAGGCAGAGCCAAAGACACCGGAATAATTTATAGAGAAATTGGCAAACAAGCGGTACTTTATCAGTTTCAACATTCCGTGAATGCCCTATTGATGTTTCTTTCGCCCAAGCTGAATTGGGATTACCGAGATCATGAGCAACACAAACAAATTTTGAAAGAAACTTTCGGCGATGATACGAATTGGAAAATTCCTGAAATGTTAGACACCTTGCTGTATTCGGATAATTTGTTTTTCGATGAAGTGTGTCAAATTCATATGCCGACTTGGACAAAAGGACGTGTTGCCTTAATTGGCGATGCTGCATACGCACCGAGTTTTTTCACGGGAATGGGAACAACGTTGGCAATTGTCGGCGCAAAAAAATTAGTAGATGCACTTCTTTCAAAGGGAGATTACGAAGCTGCTTTCGTAGAATACAATGAAACATACAGACCTTTTGTCAAAAGTATACAAGCTCGCGTTACGCGAGGATTAAAAGCTCAATTGCCCGAAACGGAAGAAGAATTACAAGCATCAATTGAATTTTTTAAGCAAAGGGCAAAAGATTGAAATTCTTGACATTTACCTTTTTAGCCATAGGCATATATCATTTTTCAAAACGCACTTATTTAACTTTTTCGTAAATATATAATTCGTGAACTTCCGCTGTATAGCCTTCCTCTGTTAATGGTCCCTGAGACATGCCAAGAAGAATTTGTGTACCTCGATTATTTAAGACAACAAGATCATCATTTACAGGGTCGATCGAAAGACCTTCTATTTCTCCCGTACGCCGAAAATCGGACATTTCACGGAAAAGTGTTAGGCGACCCCCAAGAGCTCCAGCGGCAATCTTACCGGGTGTTTTTACCGGTTTATTATCAACCACAGCAAATTGTTCGCCATCTTTTAACCCCGTATAGGGAACTTGCCCTATATCTGCCATATAAATGTTATCGGCAATCTTGTAAGTAGCCTCTCCATCATCAGCGGTAAATAGTATCTTTCCATCTGCAATGAATATACCCTGGCACCAATACGGCACGGGCCGGCATTGCATCTTGCTATAATATGTGCCCGTTTCAAGGCTATAGCCATACACATAGCGGCTATCGACCCAATCGGACATCCAAATCCTATTTTTTTCCCGGTCAATAGCAATCCCGGATACTTCAACCTGTCCCGAACCTGATTCCCAGCTAAAATCCCGTTTCCACATTAAGGTCTTTGCGTCATAGACAGAAACGGCTATATTTTGACCGCGGCCATACGCAAACTTCTCCACACCACAATAGATTTCACCGTTAAAGATGTCGATATCACCAAAATGGTTCACAATTTCCGGATGCTGGAATGGTTGGAGATTCTTCATGACCATATTACCTTCCTTATCATATTTGTAAAGCGCCTCCGTGTCTGACACATAATAATATTCCTTATCGATTGCAATCCCCTGTCGCCCCAATACGGGTATCACCTTCTTTAAACGATACGATTTACCCAGATGTTGGGCGTTTGTTGCTAATCCGGCAACTATCATAACAAATAATAAAAGTACTTTTTTCATTGCGTTTAAAAGATTGATGATGCCCAGCGCAATGGGAAGCACCATCCAAGAGGATACCGAACGGATACCCCATTGTTGTGTTGTGTGTGTTGTTTCGGTAACGGAAATCTTCTATTCATTCACCCAGATTAATTAATGCTTACCCGAGATGCGTTTACGGATTCGGCTTAGCGACTGCGGTTTTATACCGACATACGAGGCAATATAATATTGGGGGATACGCTGTGCAACATCAGGATAATTCCTTAGGAATTTATGATACCTTACTTCAGGCGGGTCGGTATATAAAGATACGTTCTGACTGGCCGCGCTCACAAATACTTGTTCTATTGCCAAACGTCCGAACCGGTCCCCTGTTGTAACCTCTTTATAGAATCGCTGTATATTATCGTAACTGATCATCCAAATGGTGCTGTCTTCCAATGCCTGAATATTAATGTAAGAGGGAATTTGGGTCAGGAAGCTCATATTGTCACAGACAAACTCGTTTTCCTTATTGAAATAAGTGGTTTCTTCCACGCCATCGTTGTTAACATAATACCTCACAAGGCCGGTTTCAATAAAAATGACATGCCGACAAACGTTGCCTGCTTTCAGTAGATGTTCGCCCTTTTTTAGTTCTTTCTTCTGAAATAACGTGCGAATTATTATTTCGTCTTCAGAAGTAAGCGTTACATAACTTTTAATCTTGTTTATCAACGGTTCCATAGCGCTAAAATTAAGCAAATTCAAAATCATCACTTAATCTACGCGATAAAATTTTTTATATACCCCGGCTTCCGTAAATGTAAGAGAGCTATTAACCACGAAGGAGTAACTGATGAGGAGAGCATCTGTTTTTGTGTTTTTTATGTTCAATTCAATACTATTTATCCAGATCTGCTTCCGGTCTCTATCTTTTTCAAAATGCTGTAATATAAATCTGCGGTCATATGAGATTCTTCCATGGAAATACTCTTTGCCATTTATAAATACCTTTATTTTCTTTTTTGTATCCACCATATCCGGAGAAATATTTAATCGCAGTGATTTCACACGTGATGTTTCGATCCTAAAAACGTTGTTTGCGTATTGAGCTTTTATTTTGCCTGATCGATACGGGAAATCAAAAGCGTTTTTATCAACATTTTTGGAAATAAGACTATCATTCTTGTCGTATTCTAACCATTGGTGTATTTTGAAATTCAATTCCCTATGCCAATCGGCTTTCTCGGTCGAGGTATCTAAGATGATATCCGATAACCAATCGATGCTACCGTATTTATTATTATCAAATTCCCAAGATATTTCTTGTGGAAATGGATTTCTCTTTCTAGTTGCCAAATCCTTAAACAGTATCTTATAAGCAGATTCCGATTCATCAAATTCGGGAAACCAATGTGGGAAGCCTTCGTAACGATGCTCGTGATAATCTGCTTTGATGCTGTCCATTAGTTGGGTAAAGCAATCATTTGCATTTGGTGGATAATAATAATCTTCATCAGTTGAAAAATTGATGAAGGAACGATTCCGTATATTTTCAATATACGTTCCGCCAGTAAAAACTTTTGGATAGGTATTAAACCCGTAGAAGCCGGCAAAAGGAGTAGGCTGTTTCATCAAATATGAGAATGCGCCTGTCGCACCATTAGAATGCCCCGAAATAAAAATTTTATTGTCGTCCACGTTAATTGCGCGCTTAATTTGCTTTATCATTTCCGGAATCATAAAAAATCCATCGTCTGGCAGCATCCAGTTATATTTTCGGCTACCTTTCGGAAAAACTAAGATCACATCGTTCTGCTCTGCATATTTGGTGTAAAACCTATTCCACCCGTGTAAGTTATTTTCGGCTGTTTGGAAGTCCACGAGTGCGTTATTCCTAACAGCTCCGTGAAGAAAGAACAACAAAGCATAGCTTTTTTTGGGTGTATATCCTGCCGGAAGATGAACAAAAAAAGAAGTTCTGGTAGAGTCATTAATAGCGAATGAAATGGAATAGTCTCGTCTTTTTTTTACTAAATAGGGATTGTAATTTTTTATTGCCTCATATAAGTCTTTGGCATCTTCAATTTGCAATAAATCTGTCTTGGTTATAGCATAAAACTCATCTTCATTTTTTTGTAATTCTTTGTAAAACTTCGTTTTGTCAACCAGAGCCTTTTGCGTTAACTCGTTCCACTTGGGTTTGTCGAGCATGCTTTTATATTCGCTTTTTGCATATTTACTCAAAATGTAAGTCCATCCCGGGTAGCTGTCGTTTTTATCTTTTGGTGCCAAAAGTAAGGTGAGGTAATTAAAAGCGTTTTCAAAATCGTTAAGATCTGATGCCAGTACAGACGCTTTGTACAATCCTAGGTTATCAATACTATCTGGATATTTTTTAAAAGCGCGTTCATATCCATTTAGTGCCTGTCTGTAACCGGTAGTATCTTTTGCTTTCCACATGATTTCCAAAGCATTTTTGGTCAAACTAGTATAACTTTCCTGTCCATACGAGAAGAAAAAAGAAGATAGCAAAAGCAATAAGGTTGGTATATATCTCATCATGCCTGTTTTATAATACAAAGCTATCAGTTAATATTTTTAAAAGATTGTAAAAATGGAACATCGAATTTAGCTGTAGATATGCCAGTAGGTATCTTCATTTCCTAAAATGGTCCCTTTTGAGAAAAAAGATTTGGGCGAATTCCGTGTAAATTTCTTGTATATTTTATTAAAATGTGACTGGTCGGCATAATTAAACTCGTATGCAATATCTGTGAAATTCCCTTTAAATCCGTTAAGTTTTCTATTCATCGTTGCCCTAAACCATGCAATTTCATGGAATTTCTTAACTGAAATTCCTAAATGATGCTGAAAAAGTCTATTTAGATGCTGTCTGCTGATGTTCAATTCATTAGATAACTGCGTTACAGAGAGTTCCCTGCAATTGTTGAGAATAATGCCAATAGCACGTTGTAAAATTTCATGATAAAAACTTTTATGCCTCTTTACAAGTGATTGGTCTAATAATGCCGTTAGTTCTTCTATTGCTGTAGTAGCAAAAAAATCAAACAACTCGTCAGTAGCAAAGAAACTGTATTCCGTTGTTAGGCGCGATAAGTTTAAGCTATTATAAAACTGATTGATTCCAAGCGGATGGAATACAATTACAATACGATGTACAGGCCCCATTTGCTTAACATGAAGGATTTGTTGCCGAATCGGTGTAAAAATTTGAATAGGTTGAGCGTTATGCTTAAACGTTAAGTCTCCATTTGCCGAGCGGATATGGGATTTATACAAAGAAATGGTGTTGTTAAAATGCGGGAAACAATCAAATTGATTTTCAAGATTAAAAGGCTTTAAATCCAAGTAGTAATAATCAACATACTTGGCAACTAAGGTGTTTCGCGGTTTGAACGTTTCAAAAATCTGGTTCATATTGTTGGACTATTTCCAATAAGCAATGTCGTTATCTATCTCTGACATAATGAAGCTCATTTTTACGCTCTTATAAGCTCAAAGTTAAGTATAGATGAGCTTATTTTCTAATTGATTGGAGCTTATGTATTAGTAATGGGCTCACGTTGTATATATTTTAAGCTCAAAAAACTGCTTTTTGAGCTTAATTAGTTTAAGATATGAGCCTATAGGAAGCGTCTAAAAAGGGCGACTTCTTAAAATATAATAGTTACTTTCATACAACTACATAAGCTATGCACCTGAATCAAAATCTACAATCTTTCCTGAGAGCGCATTTCAACGGTTTAACCCTTAAGCAGCCTCTCTTTTATAATTGGCCCATGGCACTGCGTTTCAATTTGCAGCATGGCGAAGTAGGCACCACACCTTATTTTCAAGAAGTGGTTCATCGTGCAAACAAGTTATTCAATTAAGTATTCGAACTGGCAGACTCGCTTTTTTTTATACTAACCGATTATCGATATAAAAGGAGAAAAATACATGTTAGAAATTTTTGTTTTCAGTGCATTGATCAGTTGAAGAAAGAAGAGATATCCTTTAGCGTTTTACATCAACTGTATGATCATGATAAAGGCAACGTTTATAACCGGGCTGTTGTTCTAACAACGGTCGGCAGACTTGATGTTGTTTCGTTGCTAAGTGCCATTGCGCATAAAGATTTTCCAGGATGGCAACCACCGCTAGGGCAGGAGCCACTTTCATCAAAAGATATTTATTTGATAAACATCAGTAAACACATCATTTTTCACATGTACGATGATAGGGGGCTGGATATATTGGCGGCGGTTAAAGAGGATATAGGCTGGCTGTATCAAAAATACAAAGATTGGTTGTTGGATTACGATAGACAACAGATGGATGCAACCTTTGGCTTATCTAATGATTAAATTGATAGCATCGGGGCAGATTTAGAGATTTTGGTTTCACCATACTTGCAGGGAAATACCGAACATCCTTACAGCTTAGCCCAATTAAAATCCAAAAAAGTACGGTTACCGCATAACAGAACCTATTGGCCGGAGCGGGAGAATCTAATGTGGCATCGGGAACATGTTTTTAAATCATGATATCAACTTGGTTATTACGGTATCAGTATTTCCGGGCCGAGGTATCACAAAATGTGATACGATATTAATATTTCCATTTGTTCCACTAAGCATTTGTCTTTAGAAGATCAATTCTCTACGCACCGCGTAGCGAATCTCAGTTGGGCAAATTCTTTATTATACGAAAGATGATCCCATCTACCATTTAATTTCCGGCCACTCATAAGTAAGCTTGTCCACGGTTGTGTTCAACCGTTTGGCATCTTTCTTTAATTGCGAAATGGTTTCATCACGTAACAAGCCTGGGTTAAAATAACGTTTCATGATGGGGACAAGCTGCGAAAGTTTCCTTGCCTTGCTCTGTACTAAAAAATCAAGCGTTGCCATTTCCAGTAACGGAGCAGCATAATCGTCGTATGACAAGTTTAGATTAGTGATGGTTTGCAAGATGCCCGGGCCATATTGATCACTGCCTTCACTCAGTGCTTTTTCGGCAAGTGCTTCGAGTAAATACACCATTGCATAATGTTTGGCATCCATGCGGCGATAAGCCAATCGGTGGCGAAGTATGCCTATGGTAACCAACAAGTAGGGTAAAACATACTCGGTACTATAATAATATAAGGTGATATCTTCCGCGAAAGGAGTAGTGAATTCTTCTCTTCCCCGGGCGTCCTGCATTGCCTTTCTTACCTCATAGGCCAATGCTAAGATATTGTTGCTTTCAAAATTTTCTTCATCTATTTCATTAACAAAATCATGAAGAATACCATATAAATATTCAAGGTCAAAAAAATCACCTTTTAACGTAATACCTGTATTGTTTTTTGTAAGGGTTGCTTGTAACATATACAAAAATAAGTATAACCGACAAAAAAGAACAATTCCACAACTGCCATACCTCATCGGTGGTTGTATAGATGGATGTATTCTTTTGCCAAAGCTAATGCTTCCAAACATCATCATAGGGCTACCAGAAGGTCCCGGCATCATTGATGGATAACTTTTAACTTCCACCAAGTCTATTAGCAGATCAATTTTCCCTCTTTCTCTGGCCCACAAAAAAGTAGGTTTTCCACCCGGTTTAATGGCTACGGCTATAAATGCCATACTATCCTTATTTAGGTAATAAGCACTGATATCATTCGGTTTATAAGCACTGAATGATTTACCATCACTATGCTTGAAACGTATCTTGCCTCCGCTTGGACTTTTGATTTGCCCCCATAGGGGGAGATTTCCTAACGGTTTTAGGTAATTTGCTTAAAAATCTTTTACCTACGTAATACAATAGACTGTAATAATATATTCTGATATTTTCGAGAAAGGAGGGGTGAGTCCATTCTGTACCTCGATACCAAGAATCGGCGGCTTACTTCCGATGGAAATGCAAAAATATTTTAATGGCGTTCGCTAAGTAAAACAAATTCGTTAACTTGGTCTAGTTACTTTTCAGCCAAACCAAATCAAATAACAAATGAAGCAACAAAGCGATATCATTATTTATCAGAGCGATGACGGCATTACCCGTATTGAGACACGATTGGAAAATGAAACCGTTTGGTTGACACAGGCTCAAATGGCGGAGCTTTTTCAGAAAGATCGGAGCGTGATTACCAAACATATAGCCAATGTTTTTGAGGAAGGGGAATTAGATGAAAAAAGCAATGTGCAAATTTTGCACATTAGTACTTCAGATAGGCCTGTTAAGTATTACAACCTCGATGTCATCATCTCGGTAGGTTACCGTGTCAAGAGTCATCAGGGTACCAAGTTTAGGCAGTGGGCCACTGCTCGTTTACGGGAATACATCGTTAAAGGCTTCACGATGAACGACGAATTGCTCAAGCAAGCAGGAGGGGGCAATTACTTTGACGAACTATTAGCCCGCATCCGTGATATACGCTCGTCCGAAAAGATCTTTTGGCGCAAAGTATTGGATATCTATGCCACCAGTATCGATTATGATCCTAAGACCGAAATATCGCAAACCTTCTTCAAGACGGTGCAGAACAAGATGCACTGGGCTGCCCATGGCCATACTGCGGCAGAAGTTATTTATAAGCGTATCGATGCCGAAAAACCCCATTTAGGCTTAACTAATTTTAAAGGCGAATACCCCAGCAAGCAAGAAGTACAAGTTATAAAAAGTGTATACGTTAAGAAATTTAGGAGTTTCAACGATGTTAGCTTTCAGTTGGGCAATAATCTAACTGTTATTGCCGGACAAAACGGTACTCAAAAAACAACATTGTTAGGCATTTTAAGCCAACCCTTTTAAAAGCTCTTCCTTTTTGTTACCCAAAACATAAAACACTGCCCATCTTTAACACACACTATTTTAAGGATGCCTTGCCAAGGAGGCAATAACAGCCTAATAACTTTAATAATATGTTCGCGTCGACCTGCAAAAGACACAACTGTCCCGATGCTATCGGACATCTTGCGCTATTAGGTCTGCTGTGCCAACGAGATATCCAAAACCAAAGAAAAAGGATCAGGTGATTTTTTAAGTAATACTATCATTAAGCGGAACTGGTAAATCTGGATATAATTGTCAAATCCGACATTTTGGATTGCTTTGTTCCCTAAACCGGTCTGTTGGCTTATAAAAAATTACTTTAACAATCACACTAAAAAAAACACTCACAATAATGCATAAAATCATAAAAAACGCATTTAATTGGTTAATAAATCCCTTTTTACTAATTACATAAACCATTTTTATAAAAAAACATGCACAAAAATGCATTTTTTAATTTTTTTTCTTACTATTGTACAAGCAACCAATTACACCCCATTAAACTGAGACCAACAACGTGTAACGTATTGTGATATTCGTGCAAATGGAGTGTTAAAACTAAATTTCATAAGATGGCAAAAAAGGTTTATTTATTATTAGGGATGATTATTATATTCATCATTCCTGCCTGGGCTCAACAAGTCATAACAGGCGCAGTTACATCTGCAGCGGATGGTACACCGCTGATCGGCGTATCAGTCAGGGTATCCGGAACCAGTATCGGTACCAGCACCAATGCTGCAGGACATTTTCAAATCAGCGCCCGGAAGGGTGCCACATTGGTATTCAGTTACATCGGGTACATCAGTCAAGACACCCTTGTGGGTGATTCAGCCGTCATCAACATCCATCTGGCAGCAGACAATGCGTTGGATGAAGTAGTAGTGGTAGGTTATGGCACGCAACGCCGTTCTGAATTAACAGGCTCAGTAAGTACAGTCAAAGGGGAGCAAATTAGTGCCCAAGCGGTTAGAAGCCCTTTGCAGGCTCTCTCGGGAGTTACACCGGGCGTCGAAGTGCTCCAAAACTCCGGTCAACCGGGAGCAGCACTTAGCGTGCGCGTACGCGGTGGAAATTCCCTATTAGGCAGCAACGAACCGCTCTATGTGATTGATGGCTTTCCGATATCGGGATCTCTGGAGCAGCTCAACCCGAACGACATTCTATCGCTCGATGTACTGAAAGACGCATCGGCCACAGCTATCTACGGCTCGAGAGGAGCGAATGGCGTGGTGATGATCACGACCAAAAAAGGATCGGCAACAGGCACCAAGATCGAATATAACGCATATTATGGTTGGCAAAGCGTGTACAAGAAGTTAGATTTACTATCTGCGCATGATTATGCTGTATTGGCCAATGAGCGAGCGGCCAATGATGGTGAAATACCTTACTTTACCGATGACGAAATTGCCTCCTTCGGCGAAGGAACGGATTGGCAGGATGAAATCTTCAGCACACAGCCTATACAAAACCATTCCTTACTGATTGCAGGCGGAAATGAAAAGACAAAATTTAGCATTTCTGGCAACTACCTCAATCAAGATGGTATCATCCTGAATTCGTATTATAAACAGCTGCAACTGCGTAATACCATCGATCATGAACTGTTCAAAGGATGGAACGTATCGTTGAACACGATCATTAACCAAGGGAAAAGCAATATTCTGAAAAGCGATAATACAGAACGCGGTAGCGGTGTACTAAGCGGTGCGCTGGTTGCCCCTCCCACGCTTGATGTTTATAATGAAGATGGTACCTACTCCAATATTAAAGCTTATGCCTTCAGCCCGGATATTGCTGAAAACCCGGTTATGACGGCTCTGGAACGGACAGATCTGACCACCAAGAAAAGTTTACTTACCAACGGGGCCCTGACCGGAAACATCACGAAAGATCTGGTATTCCGTTCTGCCGTAGGCCTTGAATACCAGAATAACCGAGGCGATTACTATTCTCCGCGCATGTTCCAGGTATCTGCTACGGGTGATGCCACGCTTTCTTACGGGGAAGTACTGAACGTGGTGAACGAAAATACACTGACCTATACAAAGCAGTTGAATGATGATCACCAGATTAAAGTACTAGCTGGTCTCACCAATCAGAAAACAACTGAACAAGGGGTAACCACTGGCGCGACGGGCTTCGCATTAGATGTACTGGAAGACTTGGCCCTACAAACAGGCAACACACCCAAAACGCCAACCTCGTTCCGTACTGAATACTCCGTTTTATCTTATCTAGGCCGAATAAATTACGCTTATAAAGATAAACTGCTCTTAACTGCCAGCATGCGGGCAGATGGTTCATCCCGCTTCGGAAAGAGCAATAAATGGGGCTATTTCCCTTCAGTAGCTGCGGCATGGCGCATTAGCTCAGAGGAATTCTGGAATAACCTCTCCGAAACGGTGAACGATTTCAAACTGCGGGCCAGCTGGGGTAAAACGGGCAACACCTCGGTATTACCTTACCAATCGCTTAACATTTTAACGGGCCTGCCCGTCGTTTTCGATGATAATATCGCCGTAGGATATGCGCCTAGCAACCTACAACCCAATCCGGAACTGAAATGGGAAACAACCAGCCAATACGATCTGGGTATTGACGTTGGATTGTGGAATGGACGCATGAACCTGGTGGCAGACTACTATTATAAAAAGACGAACGACCTGCTTACCTCCTCACCCGTACCACTAAGTACCGGCTACCTCACCCAAGCTATGAACGTGGGCAGCGTAGAGAACAAAGGATTTGAAGCCAGCCTCTCCGGCGCAATCATAGAAAAAACGGATTTCAGCTGGAACATGGGTATTAACCTTTCCATTAACCGCAACAAGGTCCTGTCGTTAAAAGACGGGGCTGACATCTTTGGTACCACACTCGGACTGCCTGTAGGCTTACCGGTTAGCCTAGTACGCGAGGGATATCCCGTTGGCGTGTTCTATGGCTACTTAGAAGATGGATTGACCGCCGATGGCGCCATCAACTTTGTTGATCTGGATCAAAGTGGTTCCATTACCGCAACCGACCGTACAATTATAGGCGATCCGAACCCAGATTACACCATCGGACTGAACTCAACTGTTTCTTATAAGAATTTTTCGCTCTCCTTCTTGATCAACAGCGTGCAGGGCAACGACATTTTTAACTATACGTACACTAATATAGCAGATGGCTTTAGTTTCGGAATCAACCAGATACAGGATGTGATGGGGAACTATTGGACAGCAGAGAACCCCAACCAACAGGCAACATATCCGAAGATCAGCAAAAACACCAAATATTTGGCATCCGATCGATACGTATATGACGGATCCTATATCCGGATGAAAAACATCCAGTTGGCCTATACATTTAAAAACCTTAAAATCAATACACTAAGTTTAGCTAATTCGCAAGTATATATATCGGCGCAAAATCTATTTACCATTACCGACTATCCGAACTATTCTCCGGAAGTGAACACAGTAGGCGGAGGTATATCCCGTGGGATTGATCAGTATGGCTATCCGGACGCCCGTACTTTTCTAGTTGGGGTAAGACTTAAATTTTAATCCATTGTGGAGGCATAATCATATAAAACGAATGCTCATGAAAACATATATTTTTGGGATCATCTTCGCGGCATTGACCTTGGCGTCGTGCAGCGACTTTCTAGAAGAACTACCGGAAGACCGTTTTACGGAAGGTCAATTTTATCAGAACCTGGAACAAGCTCAGGCAGCGGTGGATGCTATTTACCAACCTATCCGTGTAACATCGGCTTTTGGGGGGCAGTATTTTCTGCAAGTGGAAATTATGGCCGAATTCTCTATCGGACGCGGATCTACCGCAGCTGTAGGTGCTTATCAGGGGCTTGACGCGACCAACGCATCACGCGTGGGTCTGGTGTGGCAATATTTATATCAAAGTATCTTCTATGCCAACACAGCCATTGAAAACATTGAGGCTATGGACAACATCAGCGATACAGACAAGAATCAATTGATTGCGGAGGCACGTTTCATGCGCGCCTTCTCTTATTATCACCTGGTAAGGCATTGGGGCGCAGTACCGTTGATCTTGTCGACCGAACAGGAGAGCACGCCACGCACACCTGCCGATGAAGTATATGCCAGCATTATTGCCGACCTGGAAAATGGCGAGTCCGTACTTCCCGATGCTCCGAAACAATACGGCCGCCCCACCAAATGGGCCAGTAGCGCCTTTCTCGCCGATGTATACCTAACGCGCCAGGACTACGCTAAAGCAGCGGAAAAAGCGGAAGAAGTCATCAATTCGGGTAAATTTTCGTTGGTGGATGTCAACACCTTGGACGATTGGGATAAAATCTTCGGACCGAGCGCTAATGGCACCTCGGAGGAAATCTTTTACCTGAAATACAGCCACCAAAATGGATGGCAGTGGCCACATAACCTGCTTTATCCCGGAACACCTTATTCTCCCTTCGGAAACTATGTAATGACTTCTTCTTTAGACAATAAATTCCTGAACGAATGGAGCAATGACGACTGGCGGAAACAATGGGGTGTATTTACTTCTTATTACAGCGAAAGTGCCGGGAAAGTAGTATCGTTGCCATCATTGGCACCTGTGCAGTTCAGCAAATTCCGCGATCCGGACGCACCCACTAATGCCGGACATGCCAACGATTATCCTTTTTTACGCTATGCGGACATCCTGCTGATCCATGCCGAAGCACAGGCCATGGCAGCAGGCACACCTTCGGCAGAAGCGATAGAACACTTGAATATGATCAAGCGACGCGGGTATGGCTATCCCAGCCAACAAGCTTCGGCCGTAGATTATGCAGCTTCAGGCTGGACTGCGGCGAAGTTTCAGGATACCGTATTACAAGAACGTGCCTATGAGCTCTTCTTAGAAGGGAAACGCTGGCTAGACCTGAAACGCACCGGAAAAATCAAAGAATCCATCTTGAAATACTTGGGTATTGTGGTGGCCGATGCACACATCAATTGGCCCATTCCTCAACAAGAGATCGATACTAATCCGGAAATCGGTCCGGAAGACCAGAATCCGGGCTATTAGTCCAAGCAATCATTGCGTAAAAACGTGCTCTATATGTTAGTCAATCTTATTATAAAACAAATGCGCTATACTGGACTTATCCTACTGGTTCTGCTATGCGACTTGCAGCTTAATGCCGCTGAAAAACAACTTATAACACTGGTAAATGAACAGATGAACATTGTTTTCGGTGCGTCTGATGGGCTGCTCAGATCTATTCATTTCCTTCGTGAGCAGGATGGTAAGATCATCCAGCCCAGTCGGGAGGAGGGTTCCCCCTGGGAAATTACGCTCGGCGACGGAGCGACGCAACGCGTCTTGCAGGCTGCTGAAGCCAGATCATTTACCTATAAGCGCGATGCCAACGCACTGGAACTTACCTGGAGCAACTTCGAACAATTGCCCACTGCATTTGCTGTTACCGTATGCGTTAGCCTGCTCCCCGATTCGGCCATGAGTGCCTGGCGCATCCGGGTAAATGGAACGCAAGGTACAGCGCTACGTAAAGTAAGCTTCCCGCGTGTGGCCGGCATACGTGATCTGCAGCAGGAAGCACTGGCCGTTCCAGACTGGATGGGATCACTATTAGCTGATCCACGTAAAGAGCTGCTTGCTCATGAACCTGAAAGAAGACGCTTTACATGGGCCTACCCCGGTTTTCTTTCGATGCAATTTGTATCGCTATACAATCCACAGCGATTTGGTCTGTACCTAGCCTGTACCGACTCTGCCTCCTATGCCAAGACCTTCTTTATGGCCATAGACCGCCAGCAGCAGCTTCTTTATGGTGTCGATCTCTTCCCTGATTACAATAAGGAAACAACTGATTTTACGCCAGACTATGACTTGCTCATCGGTAGTTTCAAAGGCAATTGGTTCCAAGCTGCTCAGCTTTATAAACAATGGGCAGTACGACAGGTATGGAGCAAGAATAGCCGCTTGAAGCAGGGTAAAGTACCCCAATGGTTACAGCACACTGGTTATTGGATATGGAACCGTGGAAGGGCCCAAAACGTGCTCGAACCAGCCATACAATTGCAGGAAACCTTGGAAACTCCCGTTAGTGTTTTATGGCACTGGTGGCACGGTGGCTCTTACGATGACTCTTTTCCGGAGTTTTTCCCACCTCGTGATGGTAAAGCTAATTTCGAAAAGGCGCTGCACACTGCACAACAGAAAGGCATTAGATCACTTGTCTATATGAACACGCTGGCGTGGGGAACATCAACCACCAGCTGGAAATACAAGCATGCGGCTCGTTATGCAGCAAAAGACATCAATGGAAATATCTATAGCCATGTGTACAACATATTTACCAACAAAGCGCTGGCCAATATGTGCGATGGTACCGATTTTTGGCAGCGATACTACGCATCTCTTGCTGATACGGCTATTAACCAGTACGGTGTTGATGGTATCTATATGGATCAGGCTTGCATCAATATGCCCTGTTATGATCCTAGCCACGGCCACACATTAGGGGGTGGAAACTATTGGATAAAAGGCTTTGCGGCAAAACAAAGCCAGGTGCGACATGTCTTTCCAACCAATGGCGAGCAGGTTTTAACTGGCGAAGGCACCGGCGAAAATTGGCTTCCCTACCTGGATGCTTTTCTGGCCTTGCCCGTCAGTCGGGAACGTTATGCCGGTATTCATGGTTGGCAGACCATTCCCCTTTTTCAAGCCGTTTATCATGAGTATGGTATCTTGTTCGGTAACTATTCTTCCTTACTTTCACCGCCATACGACGAAATGTGGCCGCGCGAACGTGCACCTAAAGATGCTGAAACACCGTTGGACACAGCCTTTAACAAACAGTTTTTGATGGAACAGGCCCGCTCGTACATATGGGGGATGCAGCCTACCATTGCCAATTACCAGGCCCTTCTCGATCGTATCAGACCAGATGAAATGGATTACATACGGCAGTTAGCAAAGGTGAGGCAGAGCGGACTGAAGTTTTTTCTGCATGGAAGCATGATGGAAACGCCCACGATGATGGTACCAAACGAGCGAATGCCGATTTCCAAACTTTCCATCTACGCCGGACAGAACGAGCAAGTAACCCGCTTTGAAAAAACTTTCCCACAGATCTATACCGCTGCATGGAAATCTGCCGACCGGCATTTGGCAGTGGCCATTGCCAGTATTTACGATCGTAATTTCCAGGTAAATTTCCGCGTGGATTGCGCTTCGTATGGTATTGCTCCATCGGGAACCATCATCGTGCATGACGGAGTAGGTACTCGAAAACTGGCTACCTACCGGAACGGTGAGGCCCTTGTTCAATTTGAAATTCCTAAAAAAGATATATGCTACGTAGAATTTGTTCCCGATCCGTCATAGCGGCTTGTGTAACGCTCTTTCTGGCGTGCGGTATACTGGCTAGCCAGGAAAGAGAGACGAACCGGCGTCTCGTGCTGGGAGCAGAACGGATAGATACCTATTTACCACTCTTGCAAGGAAAGCGAGTAGGATTAACGATTAATCAGAGTTCACGCGTGGGTGAAACTCGCCTGATAGATACACTGCTGGCAAGGAAGGTACAGGTGGTTCGGGCTTTCGGCCCGGAACACGGTGTAAACGGCCAAACGGCCGCGGCAACTGATGTAGACAATTCGGAAGACCCCCAAACACACACTCCGTTTATATCATTATTTGGGAAACAGGTAAAACCGCCTAAAGAAGATATAGCCGACATAGACATCATGGTGTTCGATATGCAAGACGTGGGTGTGCGATTTTATACCTATATCTCTACGTTACATTATGTGATGGAAGCCTGTGCCGAATCAGGGATCCCGCTCTTGTTATTAGATCGTCCGAACCCGAACGATGGTTACATAGATGGCCCCGTACGTGAAGCCAACTGCAGTTCGTTCATTGGCATGCATCCGATACCGATAGTTCATGGGATGACCTTGGGTGAATATGCACAAATGATTAATGGACAGCATTGGTTGAAAAACGGCATCCAGTGCAACTTAAAAGTGATAACTATGCAACATTACCGTCATGGTATGGGGTACACCCTGCCTATAGCTCCGTCGCCAAACCTGAATACCCAGCGATCGGTTATCCTATATCCTTCTTTATGCTGGTTTGGTGGAACCATTATCAGCGATGGCAGAGGAACGGGCACACCTTTTCAGCTGTTGGGTGCTCCTAGTTTAAAAGACAAATACCCATTCAGATTCGTTCCCCAACCCATTCCACACGTAGCCGAACGCCCCATGCACATGAGAGATACCTGCTATGGCATGGACCTGCGCCAAATCAGTCTGGATACCATCATCCGATCGAAAAAGTTACAACTGAAATGGCTGCTTTCTTTGTATGAAAATTATCCAGAGAAAGCGCACTTTTTTAATGGCGAAGCTCAGAACGGCCCCGATACGGTTATTCATTTTGACCTGCAAGCTGGCACCACACGTCTACGGAAACAGATCAAGGCAGGTCTCTCGGAAAATGAGATCAGGAAAAGTTGGCAAGACGGACTAGAAAAATTCAAAAAAATAAGAGAAAAATATATTCTATATCCATGATTTTATTTTTTTCATAAAAACCCTTTAAAACAAAAGCACTATGAGAAAACACCGATTATTATATTTGTTTTTAGTACTTACCTCAGTGGCAGTGCTATCTACTTCGAACGCTGTAAGTTCGGCGAATCTCCCGCGTGACAGCAGCCAGGTTATATTGGGTGTGGAACAGACCGCGGCTTACCTGCCCCTACTGCAGGGAAAACGGGTGGCACTAGCCATCAACAACACATCACAGCTCAATGGTAAATCAACCCTCGACACCTTATTGGCGTTGGGTGTTAAGATTGTGAAGGGATTTGGACCGGAACATGGTTTTCGCGGAAGTGCCAGTGCCGGCGCAACGGTGAAAGACGATATAGACGAAAAAACAGGCATCCCATTGGTTTCACTTTATGGTAAGAAGTATAAACCCACAAAAAAAGATATGCAGGGCATCGATGTGCTCATTTTTGATATGCAGGATGTGGGTACGCGCTTTTACACCTATTTAAGCACCCTCCATTACCTGATGGAGGCCTGTGCAGAAAACCAGATAGAACTCCTTATTCTGGACCGTCCAAACCCAAACGATGCCTATGTTGACGGGCCGATACTCAAAAAAGGATTCGAATCCTTCGTCGGTCTCCATCCCATTCCCATCACACACGGACTCACCTTCGGAGAGTATGCCGGTATGATTAATGGCGAAGGGTGGTTGCCTAAAGGTCTCACTTGTAAACTCACCGTGATCAAGCTTCAACATTACCACCACGGCAAGCCTTATGTCTTACCTATCCCACCATCACCCAACCTCAACACACAGCACGCAATCTACTTATACCCTTCTACTTGCTTATTTGAAGGAACGGCCATTAGCGAAGGCCGTGGCACCATGAACCCCTTCGCCGTCATTGGTAGTCCGGCCCTTAAAAACAAGTATACTTTTTCATTCACCCCTCAGGTAATTCCAGGGATGGTAGACAAGCCGAAGTATCTGGGACAAATCTGTTATGGATTAGACCTACGGAAATACGACACCCAATTATTCATTGACAGCGGCCGGATTAATTTATCATGGCTAAAAGAATTATATGCTGCCTATCCGGATAAGGCCCATTTCTTCCGTCAATCGTTCAGTCTGCTAGCCGGCACAGATCAACTGGAAAAGCAGATCCGTGAAGGCAAAAGTGTAGCAGAGATTCGCAGTAGCTGGGAACCGGCACTATCGAACTATAAAAAAACAAGGGCGAAATACCTCCTTTATCCCGATTACCCCAAAGTATCTCACTAATTTTTATTCAAATAAATTTTTCTTTCAATGACAAAAGCCTGCATAACATAATTCACCACCTTTTTATGGTCATGCAGGTATCATCTATCAATCGGTAAGGTAAAAAAATGATAACAACTACAGAACAAGAATCAAATTACAAGCACTTAGAACAAATGTCGGTGCTGGAAACACTTCAAAACATCAACAAGGAAGATCAACAGGTGGCCCTATCCGTACAACAGGCGATTCCTCAAATCGAACAGCTCATCCGTGCAACAGTGGTGAACATGCAACAGGGAGGTCGCTTATTTTACATCGGTGCAG
This sequence comes from Olivibacter ginsenosidimutans, assembly GCF_039542865.1. Taxonomy (NCBI): domain Bacteria; kingdom Pseudomonadati; phylum Bacteroidota; class Sphingobacteriia; order Sphingobacteriales; family Sphingobacteriaceae; genus Olivibacter; species Olivibacter ginsenosidimutans. The sequence goes on from NZ_BAABIQ010000006.1 coordinate 48,163, forward strand.
GTACCAGTGGCCGCCTAGGCATTTTAGACGCTTCTGAATGTCCACCCACTTTCGGTATTCCCACAGACTGGGTTGTTGGCCTTATTGCCGGTGGAGACCACGCCATACAACATGCGGTTGAATTTGCCGAAGACGATGAAACACAGGCATGGAAAGATTTGGGACACTACCATGTGCACGAAAAAGATACCCTTATTGGTATTGCTGCATCGGGGAAAACGCCCTATGTTCTGGGCGGTATAAACGCAGCCAATGAAGCCGGTTTAACTACCGGATGCATCGTTTGCAACGCGCAAAGCCCTATCGCAGCGGCAGTACAGTTTCCCGTCGAGCTAATTGTAGGCCCGGAATTTGTGACCGGATCGACCCGCATGAAAGCAGGCACAGCACAAAAACTCGCCCTGAACATGATCAGTACTACTATCATGATTCAGCTGGGCCGGGTAAAGGGTAATAAAATGGTGGATATGCAATTAAGCAACCGTAAATTATTCGACCGTGGGATCCGCATCATTCAGCAGGAAACGCAGGCCGATATCCAAACTGCTACCGCACTTCTTGAAAAGTATGGAAGTGTGCGTGAAGCATTGGAACATTTTCATGCCGATAAGCATTAATTAAAATAGCATGACTCCTACCTTTTTATTACTTTTTCTCATCTGCTATTTCAGCATACTCATGACCATAGCCTACGCCACCGCCCGTGGCAAGGCCGATAATACGACGTTTTTTCTTGCCAACCGAAACTCCAAGTGGTATATGGTGGCCTTCGGGATGATCGGCACAACTCTTTCCGGAGTGACGTTCATATCGGTTCCGGGAGCCGTGGGGCTTAGCCAGTTCAGCTATTTCCAGTTTATATTGGGAAATGCTGTGGGCTTTATGATTATTGCCTACGTATTGCTTCCCCTATATTATCGGATGAACCTCACTTCTATTTACACTTACCTGGAGTCTCGTTTCGGCAAGCGGAGCTATCAAACCGGAGCCTTTCTTTTTCTAGTATCCCGTACGATCGGTTCAGCATTCAGGCTCTACTTGGTCGTCATCATCTTACAACGCTACATATTCGATGAATGGCATATCCCTTTCTTTGTTACCGTTGCGCTCTGCTTATTGCTCATCTGGATGTATACTAGTAAAGGCGGACTGAAAACTATCATTGTTACTGATATGTTGCAAACATTTTTTTTAGTACTTGCCGTAGTGCTTTCTATTTATTTTATCGCCCGCAGCCTCAACCTTTCTGCCATTGATGCATTCGAAACGATCAAGCACAGCTCCTACTCAAAAATCTTTTTCTGGGATCACTTCACGGACAATAACAAGCACTTCTTGAAGCACTTTATCGGCGGGATTTTTGTGACCGTTGCTATGACCGGACTAGACCAGGACCTGATGCAAAAAAACCTCAGCATGAAAACAATCGGCGAAGCCCAAAAAAACATGCTGACTTTTACCGGCGTTTTTTTGATGGTCAATTTGTTTTTTTTAGCGGTAGGCGCCCTATTATACCTCTATGCAGCACAAGTGGGCATACAGCTTGCTAGCCTACTGACACCGGATTACCTTTATCCGGAAATAGCCCTTCGACACCTCGCGGTATTACCAGGCATCATCTTTATGCTCGGTTTAACCGCAGCAACTTTCGCTACTACAGACTCTGCACTGACAGCACTTACCACCTCTTTTTGCGTTGATTTTCTCCATTTCAATAAAAAAACTGACCCAAATGAACCGACTCTAATAAAAACAAGAAACTGGGTTCATCTTGGTTTTTCGGTTTTAATATTGGTGGTAGTGGTTGCTTTCCGTATGCTCAACAACGATTCGGTTGTAAATGCTATATTTACTGCCGCCAGCTACACATATGGTCCTATGCTCGGACTTTTCGCTTTCGGCATACTTACACGCAGAAAAGCTAACGATCACTTTGTTCCCTTCATCTGTATTATCGCCCCATTTTTATGCTACCTGATCAATAAAGCGATTTTGATACCCTATACGCATTATGTCGTTGGTTTTGAGTTAATTGTTTACAATGGTGCCCTAACAATGTTGGCTTTATTTTGCACTTCTATAAATAAACAGAAGGGATAATGATGCGGATTTACCCGTGGCTGCTTCGATCAGATTTATCTCCATAGTAAGAAATGCAATAATCAACCGGCATGGAAAAATATTTGTACCTTTATTGTGTCAGGGGTTTTTAGTTTTTTTCATCTTTCAATCTTCGCATTCGATAGTCATTGTATTAAAATCAATAACTGTTTTAGAGAACGTATTTTTAAAAAAACTGACTCCAACTTCACCATCAAAATTATTGATATTGGCCATTGTATACACTTCTCTCTGGGGCTTAGTAGTGTCAATCTTTCTTCCATCAAAATATATTTGCGGGTTTTCCACTCTTTGCCGCTCCATATTTTCTTGGACCCCCAGAAATCCAGTACGGAAATAGGGTTGTTTTTCGGTGTTATATTTTACATAATCACAATTTGACTTGAAAAAGTACGGGTATGTTAAAAACAGATAATGATCAGCGCCAAAATCTAAAAAGCCGATAAAATCTGTGTCATTTATTTTCATATTAAGATATGGCGCATTTACAATAAACATGATATTCGGGTCCAGACCTCTTCTGATAGACTTTTGCTCTTTTGTTTGTGGAATGACTAGCGTATTTGATTTCCAATCAAATTCAAATCTACCTATCATCTTCATTGTTGGAAGCCCAAAAAGAACCTGCTTGCTTTTCAGTAAGTTGTTCGCTAAATCTTGTCTAAAATCAGGATTTAAATGACTAGGTATATTTGAAATAAATTTATCAATTACTACACTCACAGGTATATTATAAAGCTTTATACCGGTCAATTCAATACTATCCAGATACCCTTCGATTGCTTTAATTGGTTTTCCGTTTAATGAATGGACACTGTCTTGATTGGGTTTATATTTAACGCCAATCTCGTCAGCCAACTCTTTCTCCATCATACAGAACTCCGTGACACCCGTATCAAAATACGTTTCTACCGTATGACCATTATATTGAGCATCAAATCGAATATGCACATTATCTTTAAGCTTTATTTCGTTGTCTTTCTCATCTCGTATTAATCTCCTTATCGGCTCATTTTTAAGCTTCTCTTTCAATAAAGATATTTTGATCTGCGCTTCTCCAATTTCTTTGTTTATGGTTTCAGCATCCAAGGAGTAAGGATTTTCTTTCAAATAATTTATGTGCCTTTCAACTGCAGAAATGGACTTTTCGAATTGTTGTTTGCTTTCATAAGTCTCACATAGTCGAACATAGTATTGCCCCACAACAGGTCCTATAGTGTGGACACGTTGCGGATTTCCTAAAAATTCTTCCAAGTAGATGATGGTACTGTCAGGTTTATTAAATGCAAGCGACATATGCATATTATATACCAAGTCTAGATCTGGTGGTAATTGATCTTTATGCTGTAACTTAAATTCTCTGGCTTCAAAATTTCTCCCCTTCAGTAATAAATCATAAAGCTCTTGCGCATAGTTGCGTTGTATTTGTCCATAAGACAACATGTTAAAACCCAATAGGATTAATAAAGATAAATATATTCTCATATTACAAAAAAAAGTTAGGGTATAGGATACTGACCTCTTACCGAATCTAGGAGTCTTCTAAAATAGAAAAATCCTTCTGTAAACAATCAGCAATCGCCAAATATTTTATGCCCAAAAATTTTTTTTCGGAGCCAGCTTGATTATTTCTATTAAGCCGACAATTCACAGTCCTTTCATCGTTTATTTAAAAAACCGCACATCGGTTTCTCCATCGGAATTTAGGCCGTCTTTTAATTAACCTGATAAATGGGAAAAATCAGTACATTATCTTCAATCGTGATATTACCACCTCTTCGAGCATAATATCCTGATATTTGACCTTAGAACAAATGAGTGAGTTGTTTCAAAAATCTAAATCCACTGTTAATGAACATGTGCTCAATATTTTTAAGTAGGGCGAGTTAATAGAAGAAGATGTAAAGAGAAAAATCGGAATTTCCGATTTTTCTACCAAGCCAACCAATTATTACAACCTCGATGTCATTATCTCGGTTGGCTACCGTGTCAAGAGCCATCAGGGCACCAAGTTTAGGCAGTGAACCACTGCTCGTTTACGGGAATACATCGTTAAAGGCTTCACGATGAACGACGAATTGCAAGCAAGCAGGAGGAGGAAATTACAATGATACGTCTAATAAAACTAACTTGTTGGTTCTTTCTGAATACTTCTTAAGATTTAATGATAAATGAAAAAATCATAAAAAATATGGTTTTATAATCGTTCTTCGGATTTCATAATTATTTTTCACAAATTGTGGTAATTAAAATTCATTTTTCAGTATGGAAAATAATAACTTTTCACCAAGTGTAACTGTTTTTCACGGACATTCCGCTCCAGAAGAAGGGTATTTAGCCGGATATGCAGAAACCTAACAGTACTATAACGGTTATTAAGCGGTTGTTGAAATACATCTCAGTTTAAATTGATTCTTTCAGCAAAGATAGTGCTTTATGGGCACTTACACCTGCCTATGAGATCACAATTTGTGACCTCCAAAAAAACAACTATCTTGGTAGGGAAGTATAAATTATGCACCTGAATCAATATTTAAAATATTTTCTAAGAGATCATTTCAATGGTTTAACCCTTAAACAGCCTCTTTTTTATAACTGGCCCATGGCACTGCGTTTCAATTTGCAGCATGGCGAGGTAGGAACCACATCCTATTTTCAAGAAGTGGTTCATCGGGCAACCCAGTTATTCGAAGAAGTATTCGAACCGGCAGATTCGCTTTTTTTCGTACTAACCGATTTTCGATATAAGAGGCGAAAAATACATTTTAGGAATTTCTGTTTTCAATGCATTAAGCAGTTAAAGAAAAATGAAATATCCTTTAGTGTTTTACGTCAACTGTATGATCATGATAAAGGCGACGTTTATAACCGGGCTGTTGTTCTAACAACGGTCGGCAGACTTGATGTTGTTTCGTTGCTAAGTGCCATTGCGCATAAAGATTTTCCAGAACAACATCCACAACTAGGGCAGGAGCCACTTTCATCAAAAGACATTTACCTCATAAACACCAGTAAACGCATTATTTTTCACATGTACGATGATAGGGGGATGGACAGAAAACTTTCATCTCAACTTTGTTAATTATTTTCCTTGTTCAGGGGCTAAGTTTAGCCTGTCTCTTAGAGCTCTCATGATTGATTGGCGCATGAAATTTGAATTGGATCTCTTGCAATCGGATGCCTTGTTTTCTATCTTTATAAACGTATAGGTAATAAAAGAGGTCTTGTTATGAATAGAGCCGCTGGATTGAAAGGACAACTCAAGGCAGGTAAAGTATATCGAAGAGAAGACTTAACTAAATACTCTAATGCTGTAGACAGGCATTTGGCAGAATTGGTCAATGAAGGAACGCTCGAAAAGGTAGCGCAGGGTTTGTATTATTTTCCGAAGCAATCTGTTTTTGGAGCTGTACCTCCGGATGATGATACATTGGTCCGTAGTTTTCTTAAGGATGACAACTTTTTATTGACCTCGCCTAATAGTTACAATACCTTGCGTATAGGTACAACGCAATTATACAACAAGCGTGTAGTTTATAATAGAAAGCGCCATGGTGAGGTTGTGCTGAACGGAAGAAAGTTCTACTTCCATAAAACACCTTATTTTCCAAAAAAGGCTACACCTGAATTTCTTTTGATCGATTTAGTTAATCATCTTGATGACCTTGCTGAAGATCGTAAGATGGTTTTACAGAATGCGCTGTCTAAAGCAAAAACCATGAATTTCAACAAGCTAAAGTATGCATTACGGGAGTATGGACATTCGAAAACAAAAAAAATATTTGAATCTACATTAGCCGAAATGAAGCCAACTGAACATGTCCACTAAATATCTTCACGAAAGAAAAGAATTTTCAGACCTTCTCCGTATTCTGGAAAAGGAAACCTTGTTATCATCCAGGTTATATACTGGTTGAAAAACTTCAAACTATTGCCACTAAATATAGACAGGAATAAGAAAGTGGCGAAGAACGTCAAAATTTGATGGGCCAGTATTACGATGTATATTGTTTGCTAGGCTTGCCGGCAATTCAGGAACTTATAGATAGTGATGCTTACCATGCACATAAAGAAAGCAGATTTCCTAAAAAGGATTATGAAATACCTATGCAGAAAAATGAGGCGTTTCTCCTTTCGGCACCAGAAAAGCGGAAAAGATTTCGAGAACGTTATATTAAAACCAAACCTTTGTATTACAGGGAACAGCCTGAATTTGAATTGTTATTGGAACGAATAGGTAAGTATATCCATGTGCTATAAAACCATCACAAGCTTCAAACGATTATATTCTTCTTGATCTTGTTTTTTTATGAATGGCCCTAGAACCTTTCTCAAGATTTGAAGATGAATCTGTTGTACAGAAGCTTTTAGACGCTGTCAAAGATAAAGGGTGTATTCAACGAGTAGGAACTAGAGGCGGGTATTTTAAAATATTGAAAGAATAAGAAATTACAGCGATATGTTTCAAATTTTTGAACTATATTAAATATCGTTCGGGCAATCCAGAACAAAAAAGAGGGTTATTACATCAAAAGTAAATCCGTAAACGTGTTCAAACCGGTAACAAGTTGTGACTAGTTCATTTTCCCTATGCAGTACTTAGGTATTACAGATTGTGATACTACCTAACGATGTATAAGAAAATGCCGAGCTTTCAATTGCCCAATGTAAGTACTATCTTAGCCTTACAAAATTAATCGATGCCGCCATATACCCATACCTTACAGCAATATTTACAGGCCTTTGCCAAGCGCCAGTATTACTGCTTTCTTTAATAGAGCTGGTAGAAAAGGGATGGGTAACCGACAATCGATTTTACATCACGCCAGAACTGGTGGGCACTTTTTTAGAGAATTGGCGATTGTTGGTCACCACACCCCATAGTGCTGATTTTACCCAACCATTCTATTACCTACAGAGCGATCGGGTAGGAGGCGAACCTTTTTGGATGTTGGTACCCCAGTCCGGCTGTCAGATCAACGCGCACATCAAGAGTGTAAACACCCTAAAAGCGCTATTAGCCTATGGCACTATGAAGGCCGATCTTTTTGAACTGCTACTCCAAATAACGGATAGAACTGTTTTACAGCAGTTTTTATTGGATAAATACTTTCCCGATACCAAAGCCGTATTTTTGAAACACAAGCAGATCGGTGATGGGTTTCTGCATCAGGTGGAAGGTTATGTGCTGAATGAGCCGGAGGCTAAGCTAAAAAAGATCAGCATCCATACCGAAGAGGAAGTATTTGTACGTAGTGGGCTGTTTAAAAAATACATTCCACAGGTTTATAACGATACCTGTGCATTTACCGGCATGCGGTTAACCTCACCATTCAGCCGTAACTTTATAGATGCCTGCCATATTGTTCCATTCCGTGTTAGCCATGATGATAAAGTAAATAACGGTATTGCCCTTTGCCCTAATATGCACTGCGCCTTTGATAGAGGGTTGCTGAGCATTGGTACTGATTTGGAGATATTGGTTTCTCCGCATTTGCAGGAAAATACCGAACACCCTTACAGCTTAGCTCAATTAAAATCCAAAAAAGTATGGTTACCTCATAACAGAACCTATTGGCCAGAGCAGGAGAATCTGATATGGCATCGGGAGCACGTTTTTAAACGATAGGATGGCCAAACTATTCCTTGGCCTTTACCGTTATATTTGTACCATGGCATATCATCCCATAGGCGAAGAACCCATTAAAGTACCCCGCTTTGATGAAGCTGCAGGTTTCTATACCACCAAGCAGCGCAGCAAGATCATGTCAAAAATTAAAGGTAAAAATTCCAAACCCGAGTTGATGCTCCGTAGGGCTTTGTGGGCCAAAAATTTAAGATTCCGGTTGCACGACAAAACCTTAGCCGGTAAGCCCGATATCGTTATCAAAAAATATAAGCTTGCCATATTCATTGATGGGGAGTTTTGGCATGGGTATGATTGGGAAAACCTAAGGGCCCGGCTAAATAAAAATAGAGCATTCTGGGTGCCTAAAATTGAGCGAAATATGCAGAAAGATAGAATACATAATGAACAATTAAAAGCAATGGGATATGTTGTGTTTCGCTTTTGGTCTGAAGATGTACTTAAAAATACGGATCGAGTTGTTAACCAAATCATGTTGTATATAGAGGCTGCCCGAGAAACAAAGATCCCATGGTTATTAAGCTAAAAAGTTTCTTTATGGCAACCCACTTCTTTATGTACTGTTGTAATCCTGTCAAGAATAAGTGTTACAAAAGTACAAAAAACGCGTATGTCCTTATTATGCTAATACATTGAAGCAGAAGCTCAATATTACCTCCCTTCTCCAATAGCACTGGGAAGTATGGGCTTGAAACCCAAATTAACATTCCTGTCAAAAAATCTAATAACACTTTAGGGCAAGGAATAAAGTAGTCAAATTAGTCCTTTGAGATGATAAAAATTTGATTGCTATAAAAAACTAAAGACAATAGTATCCATATAAGGTAAAAAGTTTTTTTGCATAAATTTTTAGTTATACTCGATTGTTGATAACTTCTGTGGTTAATCCCTTTGTTTATAAAGATAATGTCCGTAAAATTGTCCGTGTCCGTAAAACTGTCCGTAATATGATAAATGTTAAATTCTACCTTGATAAGCCAGATAAAAACAAAAAATACCCTGTCCATCTAGTCATAAGGCAGAAGGATGTGCAAATTAAGGTTGCTACCGGCGAGAAAATCAACAAAAAGGATTGGGATACTAAAAAACAATCGGTAATTGGTGATTGTCCTGATGCAAATGAAATCAATGCTTTCCTTTGTTTTTTAAAACATGAAGTTGAAAAATATTTTGAGACAGCTCCCCATAGCCACTTTACGGAAAAGAAAATAAAAGAAAAGATACAGGAATTTGTTCTTTCCCGGAAAGAAAATGTAGAGCCAAAAATACTGACGGAAGAGCCTGCAGAATACCAAAATAAACAAAGGGTTACTTTTATTGACCTATTTGCAGGGGCTGGGGGATTTAGCGAAGGCTTTTTGCAAGCCGAACATGGCAATTTTATTTATGACTTTTTGGTAGGAAGCGACATCAATGAAAATTGTGAATTGACGCATTTAGCGCGCTATAACTACCAATTAGGTATGGATGCTGAGTTTCTAAGGCAGGATATTACAGAACCAGATTTTCTAGATAATTTATTGGCAAAGATAAATGGCCGTCAAGTAGATGTCGTTTGTGGTGGACCGCCATGCCAAAGTTTTAGTTTAGCTGGTAAACGAAAGAAATTTGACAAGAAGGACGATCTTTTTTCACATTACCTAAAAATAATACGTAAACTACGCCCAAAGTATTTTGTGATGGAAAACGTAAAAGGTATCCTCACCAAGGAGAAAGGGAAGATATGTGAGATGATATTACAAGAAATCCGGTCAATCGTTGATCTGGAAGAATTCCCGCAGCTACTTGCTTTCGTTTCTCGATTAAAAAAGAATGAAAAAGACCAGACGTTTTTGTTAGAATGTTATAACCAGCGGTTGCGTTTTGAAATGTCAATGGACACTCAGCTAGAACAGCTGCGTGAAAGTTACCTTCAAAGTGTGGAAAATAGGTTTAAGCAGCTTACCCCAAAAATTGTAGATTATAAAACCAGTAAAACCGATATCCGGATAAACACCATTCGACGTGGGTTTAGCCTGTTAAAAAGGAGCCAGGAATTGGCATCGCTTCGTTCAAAAGTTATTCATGAGAAGAACGCTTGCAATTTACACAATGACTTTTTTTCTGAAGATTTCGACACTTTTCTTACCGCCATTGATTCTGCAACTATTATAGATCGGGTTCATGAAGCATTTGAGGGAATAAACTATGCCAAACAATATGCGGACGATGTTAACGACATTGTAAAGGCTCTGGAGATTTATGATTATTCGTTTGATGAATGTGTTGAGGGGTTAAGGTTGTTTGCTACCAAGCATAAATGCCTAGAAGAGTTCGAAAATTTGCTTTTACAGATTCGGTTATACCAAATAGAAAAGCCCTTTGTCGCTTTGGCATCTAACTATGGTGTTCCGCAAAATAGGGAGCGCGTGCTCTTTATAGGTTGCCGTAAAGACCAACAGTTGATTAAAAACGTTCCGGCTACCGTAACAGAAAAGGAGAAGGTAACGGTTTTTGAGGCGTTGTACGATTTAGACTTTGTTGGCAATGGTGATGAAAAATTTGCTTATGAAAATGTCGACCTAAAAGCAAGGTACAATGGTTCTACGGAAAAGATGCTTAATATAATTAAGAAGAGAGCCATTAACGGAAAGGTAGAATCTGAAAATGGGATGACATACGCAGAATGGTCGAGAAAGGGCAGGCTTAACGGTCGTTTTGTACATGCAAAGAACCCATTTTATGTACGAAATTTTGATGAATTAGGTAACCCGATTGCTCATCTGGTTGCCCCATTGCATAACCATAAAACCAGCAAGCAGAATACAGAAGTTATCAAAAGACTAAATGTTATTTTGGGAGAGGGGGATTATGCAGATGCTAAAAAGAAACTTAGGGCGCTGGGTTTGGATTCAGACAAACGAAATTATAATGTACTGAAGGCAGAAGGACAAAGCCCTACTGTTATGACCATACCAGATGATTATATACATTTCGCAAGTCCTAGGGCTTTAACGGTGAGAGAAATGGCGCGTTTGCAATCGTTTGATGATTCATTTGTTTTTCAAGGTAAGCGGTCAACTGGAGGCGATAAGCGGAAATCAGAGGTTCCGCAGTATACGCTAGTAGGGAATGCGGTGCCACCGCTTTTGGCTAGGGCGGTTGCCATTGAAGTCTTGAAACATATTAAATAATTTCATGAGACTAATTACAGACGTAGAACAGGCCAAAATTAAATTGCTTACAGAAAGGTCTGTAGAATTTACCCTTATTGAACCTACGGCAACAGGTTTGCAAAAATCCATAATGGATGCAACAGGTCCTGTAAGAATGTATCTAAAAGAGAAACAAGTTCACGATTTTACTGTGCAACATCAGGGGCCAAATAATAAAATCCTGTTAGAGGCAAGGCTTGTTGAACCCTTTAATCTGATAAAGTCAATAAGCTCTCTGTATAGACCGCAGACAAAAAAAGGCGATCCGCGCATCTGGTTTACCGGTTTAAAAAAATATGCCGAGCCTCATGATATTTTGGCTATCCTAACATATAATGGCATTTTATATGTGGTCAATATTACGCAATTAGATATATACCAGTTGCTTGAAGGTAGCATAGAAAATCCATTCAAAGACTTAATTGAGAGCATTAATCGCGAATCCACGGCAACAGCTAAGGAGCTGCTAGATTTATTGCGGAATATCGCAGCGATGGGACCCGTACCAGCGCTGTTAGATGCCGATACTGCCGTTGGCAGAACATTGGAAACGCTTCTGGGTATCAACATAAACTCTTCTAGAAATCCAGATTATAAGGGGATAGAACTTAAATCGTTCCGGGATGAAAGAAAAAACAGGAAAACACTATTTGCACAAGTACCCGATTGGGGAATAAGCAAATTTAAAAACTCAGCTCAAATACTTACAGCGTTTGGCTATGATAGAGGGGATGATTTTAAGCTGTATTGTACTGTTTCCACTATCATCAGAAATTCCCAAGGCCTTAAGTTAAAAATCGACAACAACCTTGGCCAACTTATTGAAAACTCCGATAAAGATAATGTAGGGGATTTCGTTGTTTGGGGGTTGGAGATGTTGCATAAGCGTTTGTTAGAGAAACATAATGAGACATTTTGGATATCAGCCAATTCTATAGTTGAAGATGGCAAGGAATATTTCCATTATAAAAAGGTTGAACACACACGAAAACCTATTGTTTCGCAATTTGATGTTTTGATGGAGCAAGGCCTGATCACTTTGGACCACTTAATAAAGCGAAATTCTAAGGGTAGAGTAAGCGAAAAAGGACCTTTGTTTAAGATAAAACCAAACGCTCTAAATCTCTTATTCCCACCGAGTGCATTGTATGACCTTTGTTAGACCATCAATAAGTTAACTTCAAGTCATCTATTTCTAATCAGATTATTTTGCTGACGCCAGCAAAATGATGGAATATCTCTGCACTTATTAAGTATATGTGTCTTTTTAAAAACATCTTCTTACACGTAGCAGCCCAAAAGGATAAAAGGCTGAACGTGATGCTTCTAAGGCCTGATGCCCTGATGCATAGTTTTCGGGTTATTTGTAGATGGCTGGTGAATGTGCTATGCTACAACCAATACATCCCTTTTACAAACCTTGAATTTTCCAGATTATAACTACATTTACCCATATTTCAGCGCTAAAACTAAATCAAAACCTGATGCAGCATAACATATTGGAATATTGGCCTATCTGCTTATTGCTGCTATTATCCGGCTTATTCCAAATTCTCCGTCCTTTTATTGTCGGCAAGGTTGGCGAGAAAAAAGTAGCCTTTGTTTTAAAGTTTCTCAATAAACGTGATTATAAGGTTATACATAATGTAAAGCTTTACGGTAACGGATATAAGACACAAATCGACCATATTGTTGTCTCCAGATTTGGTGTTTTCGTTATTGAGACAAAGAATTACAAAGGATGGATATTGGGTGGTGAGCGATCCTATTGTTGGACACAGGTCATCTACAAGAAAAAAACGAAGTTTTACAACCCCATTCTGCAAAATTATGGACACATCAAGGTGTTAAAATATCATTTGTCTAATTACCCTGATATAAGATATATTTCAATAGTAGTATTCACAGGGAGTTCCACGTTAAAGGTGAGAACCAGTTCAGAAGTAATCAAAATTTTTACATTGCTCCGAACAATAAAACGCTATAATCAGGTCGTTTTAAGCGAATTGTCAACAGACGAAATCTTCAAAACCATAAAATTGAAGAATAGACGAAAACCTAAAAATTGGCAAACAAACCCGTAATGCACTAATACTTAATCATACCATACTAGGTAATTATGAACATAAACCTTCTACAATTACCAGCGTACTTATTACATTTTCCACATAGAAGAGCACATTATAGTATCTTTGAACAGTGACAAAATATAAACCGCTATGTTCGATTATAACTATCTTCAACAGCTTATCTCCGATGGTATAGAAGAAAGCCCTGGATTGGAATATAAAGCCGCCGGTGCTTTGGCGCGGGAGGACAAAAAGGTGATGGAAATCACCAAAGATGTATCCGCTTTTGCCAACTCCAATGGTGGGATTTTGATTTATGGACTTGCAGAAGATCAGATGCATCGTCATTTGCCTGGCAAAATCGATCCAGTCAACCGCCATGTTATCAGTAAAGAGTGGCTGGAACAAATTATAAATTCCAGGATACGCCCACGTATCCATGGTCTAAAAATACATGTGGTTACCATTCCGGGTAGTGATGACGACGTTGTTTATATTTTGGAAATACCGAAAGGGGAGACCGCCCATCAGGCAGATGACAGACGATATTACCGTCGTCATAATTTTTCTGTGGAGTCCTTATATGACCATGAAGTGCGCGACATCATGGGGCGCCAAAAAAATCCTGATATTTTAATTGAATTTAAGCTGGAGTGGCACAAAGGCATAAACCCGGATGGTTACGAAAATAGAAAGCCAAATTACTATCTTATGCATGTTTATGCCAAGAATGTTGGAAAGGTCTACGCTAAATATATCAATGTACTGCTTACTCTCCCGCAAAGATGTACCAATATACATAGTGACGATCGATACAATAAAAGCCTCGTAGAAATTACAGCAGACAATAAAGTGAGGGACCTAATCATGCCAAATGCTCAGAACTATCTTCGCACTCTTACTATTGCCAAACCGCCTGAATACGGGCCAGCGAGATATGAACCTTTATTACCAGGTATGCACATACTGCTTAAATCAATACCTATTCATGAATATTCTACTGACGTGGGAAATGAGATTTCGTGGATAACCTATGCCGACAATTCTGAATCTAAATTTGGTAGTCTTGAATTTCATAACATGAAAAGAGTTTGATTAGATGTCTACTGGTTTTTGAGTTTAGATAGGAGAATTATTATACTGAAACTTGTATTTTAGTGGTAGTAATTATTTTATTAGCATTGAAGAAGAATCCTAAATGTTTGTATTGTAAAAAGGTAGCGACGACAAAAGACCATGTTCCGTCAAAGAATCTGTTAGAAAAACCTTATCCGAATAATTTGATGACAATTAATGCATGTCTCGATTGCAATAGATCATTTTCATTAGACGAAGAATACTTTTTAAATGTATTAACAATTCTTTCTGAAAGCCCCACATTGAAAGCCAGAACCGAGTTAGGAGGAAGTATATACAAATCTCGATTACGATCTGACAAACTTTATAATAGATTACTGAACTCATTGGTGAATGGAGAAGACGGAAGAACTTATTTTAGGCCTGAAACAGAAAGGCTAAGAAAAATCATTGAAAAATATGCTTTTGGCTTATACTATTGGAAATACAAAAAAGTTGCCCCATTAAACCTTTTTAAATGTGTTGGGTTTTATCCGTTTCAGGTAGAAGAAACTCGACCAGCTGAAATTTTCATATTAATACATAATGAACGTTTCCAAGCAAAAAAATGGACACATATTCAAGAAGACGTTTTTTCATACATTGTTGTAAGGGATTGGAGTAGGAACAATAAACTAACAATGATATTTCATATGCACAATACCGCATGGGCTGTAATTGAAATTCCTTATCCTAGAGGTAAGATAACAAGCAACGCCCAATTAAAATTATTCAACTGAAAATCTGTTTTTAAGTTATGCGCAGGAGCATTCTATTCATACCCTACAATCGGATTAAGCCATAATTAGGGCAGTAAGTCCTTAGGTGTTGATCATAAAAAGAAAAGGTAATTAGGTGTCGCAATACTGTCTGGGACATCTTTATTAAGAGGTGTTTTAATCATAGATATTTTTTTTATAAATCCATCTATTTCATTGAATTTAGGCACATCATTTATAATATGTCTTCTTTTTATCTCATTTAAATAAGCCGTCTGAACATGTGGTAGCGCTGTAGAAGCATGAAAAAGCAAATCTGGCCAAGAAAGACTTCCTAAATCTTGAAAGAAAACGGAGTTCATAGTCAATCTTTCTTGAAATTCACTCATTTTATTTAAATATGATTGTACGCGTAAATGATTATGATCTGAACCATCCTTAAAGATTTCCGAAGGTTGAACCACATCTGTTAATGGTGAGTTGAAGACATTCGGTAAGAGTTCATTGATGAAGTAGTTTAAATCGGTAAGTAAAGTTTTGAGATCGATCTTAAGGTATTGAGGGTCGAGATTACGATATTTTTCATGAAATTTGTGAAGTAAGATGAGTGCCTTGGTAAGGTTATAAGGGTTGGAGAAATAAGTGTTCCAAAGTTTAGTATAATTCAAGACAAAATCTCTAAGCTCGTTAGTCGTCGAATCCTTGGTGATTTTGTGTAAAATCCAATCAATTAATTTGTTAGTAACCGGGTTTCGTATTCCGTCTTCTTCCTCCCATTCGTTGGAAGAAAGATCAAGCGTTTCAGTAAAATACCGCTTAAGAAAACCTTTGACAGAACTGTTGTTGTATGAAGGGGAATTTTGTTGAAAAAATGTACTGAGATTGGTTTTGTTAAGATCAATGTGTTGAAAATCAGAAGTCTCTAATTCAAGGTTGATTACTTCCGAGTCCTGATCAAGATATATGCTATAGAGCAAGAATTGCCCTTCTAAGGAGCCAAATACCTCTAAAAGCTCTCTATAAAAAGCGATCTTACTAGCAATATCATACTTGACAGTCTGATAATGAAGTCGCATACGACGACGAGCTTCAGGTCGGATTTCCTCAACATATTTCATTTCCCTTTCGGTACCAATGAGTCCGCGTAGTGGAATATGAAACTCAAATTTCAAAAAGTTCTTGTTATGTTGAGTAAAGCTCATTTCAAGTCACGCATTAGTTCTTTAAAAAAACCGTTTTCGAGATCAATAAGTACTTGCCTGTCTAGGTAAATATTTCGGTGTTCGCAAGAGGTTTCACTGACTAGCCCACAAGCGAAACAAGAGGCTAAGTTCAGCTCGAACAGACCTTGACCTTCTGATTTCCAACATAGCGGGTCACTGTTACAGATCGTAGCGCGGAGCAAGGCGCTGCGAAACAGACTGTTTAGGTTACCTTCACGGGTCTGAGCAATTAAGCCTCCCATACTGCCTTCAGCACCTTCAGCAGTATAGATCAAACAGCCATACATTTTGGTCTCCTCATCGTTCGAAACGAACAAACGTTCGGATAGTGAGGCAGTGGGATAGCCACAGCGGAACTCTAATTCGCGCATGATCAAATGAGAGAAGGTGTGAACCATATAGAACTGCCAGTTTCCAGCTTCGCCAAATGCAGTCGCTCTGGTGGCAAAACGGTTACGTCTCCGTTTGAACAGGCGCCCAAATCTGTCTACGTCAGTATTCCATGTTTGGATCATTTCTTGGTCAAAAGCTATGAATATCCCCTCCCCGAAGTTCTCTACGACGGGATAGGCGAGCACTTCTTCTGGCCGGGATCGAAAAATGTTCCGGTTCATGATATCGGAGTCACTTCCTTCGTAAGGCTCGACTCTGGAAAAATCGAGTTGAGCTGAAGTGATTTTCAGACGGTCTACCCTAAGTATTCGATGAAAATAGGGCCTAAACAACTCATTGAGATTATCGGTGACATCGTTTACCAAAAGGTCTTTACGTGAAATATTGATCTGTTCCACAAATCTGTTGGCAAGTGCGGTGTATTCCTGATGACGGAACCTGACGTCCCGGTCATCGTCATCGGCTACCTGAATACCTGTGCTCAGATCTTCCCGTAATGCTTCGATTTGTTTCTGAATATTTTCGCAAAGCCCGAACTGCCTGCTATCGATCGCTTGCTGAAGTTCGATCTCCAGATCATTTATCTGTAGTTCACGAGCATTCTTGAACAGTTCCGGCGGCATGAAGATACTAGTCAAGGTTCGGGAGAAATAAAGATTATTACCTGTGGTCAATGCGATTCGGGTATCCTCGCGCCGGCACGCCTCTGCACGCGGATGGGTCTTTCTTACCTCTGGTTTCCCATAATAGTTGGCCGGAGCGCCGGTTTCCGATTCCCAAGGTTTATGGCCCGGACAAATGATCTTGATGCTCATAATGCCCTTGAGTGAAACACCCCGACTGCATTCGCAGCCAGGCGTCTTGCATTTTATCCATTTACCGTCAAATCCCGTAGCATTGGCGGCTGTTTGGCTAATCTTTATGTCAGGGCGATCACAACATCCTGGCATGTCATAGAGATTGACCGGATTGTTGAGGTCATGCGGCTTTAACGTGCGCCAGCGCAAGAAGCTTGGCCAAGGGAAATCGCTGATATGTCCATTCTTGCACAATAGTACGATATTGTCCTGTTTGAGCAGTACCGTTCTTTCGACAGGATTGCCGTTCCGTTGAAAAGATTGTCGGTATTTTGGAGGAAAGAACTTGTCATGTTCTGTACCCCAAAGTGTATACCATTGTTGATAGGTCTTTAGATGATCTCGCTGGTCAAAGAATATCTTAGGAAGAAACTGACTGTTCACAGCCAAATGGGCGCGCCCATCTTCGATGGTGCGATATTGGTCATCCAGTTCGATGTTGGGCACGAGGGCGAGGAACAATAGGTTCTGTGTGCCTTTAGTTTCTTTCAATTCCCTTAACAGTCGTTCGTCATTGGAAAAACAGATTCCTTCGAGGCCTGCCATTTCCTTTACATGCTGCTCCGGTTCCTTCTTGAGCTGTAAAGAGTTTTGGTAGAGCTCATTGATCTTTCTAAGGAACCCCCATTCTTCGATACAGGAAACGATGATACTGCCGTAACTGGTGTGTATAAGCGAACCAGGTCCACCATAGGCAGATAACAGTTTATATTTACTAACAGCTTCATTGGCTTGTTTATTGTGTGATTCTTTCTTTGCCATCTGTGGTTCTATTGTTGTACGGTCTTGATCACGACTGATGGAGCGATCTCCCTCAATGATTCTTTAACGTTCCAATTATTATCTAGAGCTTCGTTATTCCTAGGTGCGAACAGTGAGCTTGGGCTAACACTGTTCCGATACTTAATGTCAAGGGTCGGATCTTGGCCGTTGATGCGGTCAAACCACCGGTTGACCAACAGGTCGTCTAGTTGGTGTCCGATATCTTCAAGTTCTTCTTCCGTGATGATTCCGTCGATATTAGTGGAAGCCCCTGTGGTACGATCCTTGAGATATTCGTTAAGCTTCTCTGCACGTTCATACAGCTCACGGATAGCTATAGTGACCTTTTTTTTGACTGTCGTAATCTTTTGCAAATCGATGGCATTGGCATCATCGTTGTTCGACAAACCCAGTTGGAAATCGTGACGGATGATCACAGCAAGATACATTGCAAAATAACGATCCAGTGCTTTATTGGCGAATGGTGTCACTGATATGGGTTCCACATAACTATAGAACTTCTCATGGAACTCCCGGAATCGCTGATAATGCGAGATGTCTCTCGAACGGAAAGGATGATGTATCGTAAATACTATGCCTTCCTTGTCACGCGCAACACGGCTGGAAGCTTGTATATACTCTGCAGTGTTGCGGGGCATCGAGTTGACCAGCATCGTATTGAAACGGGAAACGTCAATACCGACCGAGATCATGTTTGTTGCTATGACAAGCTCAGGTGGAATTTTGGCCTTCGTGAGCCCCCAGGTTTTTTCTATGTTTGAAAGATTTGATTTCACCTCTTCACCTGAGAGTCTTCCAGTGAGTTCGGAGTCCCGGATCTCCTCGGTCCTTTTGATGATTCGGCTCAACAGGTTCCACGGCATGGTGTTCTTGATGATCAAGTTAAGATCTCCGGGTAGATAATGGGTAAGTTGGGATTGGGTCTTGCCCACTTCTTTCAGGCTGTTGAAATAGGTGAGCACCGTATGGTAATAGTCAAATGCCTTTTCGAACTCTGTGTATGCTGGTCCCGCACTGAAAATCTCGTCATAGTCAAAACGTTCAAGCATGAACTTTACCCTGTGCGCGAGACAGATCGATGCTAAGCGCAATTGCATCCACACTTGGGTCTTTCCAACGGGTAAGAGGCCGATATAACGCCTGTTAGAAGCATATTCGGTCACCTGTTCAGGACGTCGTTTGTAGAAAGAAAAGAAAGCATCATCACAAGTGATACCTTGTTTGGGAAAGATTTCGCAACGCCGGTCGAAAAGGGCGAATATCTGTTTGTCGGTGTTCCGCGTCGTCGCGGTGGACGTAATCACCTTAGGTCGGACCAGCAGGGAAGCGGATCGGTAAGTGCAAAGTTCATCCACGCTCTTTTCGAATAAGCCTACTGCCGATCCCAAAGGACCTAGTAAAAGGTGCAGCTCATCCTGAATAATCAGCTCTGGTGGTATACGATCGTACTGATAGCCTTTGCCGAGCAATCTTCTGGAATCCTCGTTCCGCTGTTGCGAGCCGGTAGCGATCTTGTTAGCGAGGGCGGCGAACTTGTCGACCGTGCCAAAGAGCAGGGTCGGTGGATATTTGTAAATGTCCTCATCGAACAATCGGAGAGGCAGACTTTTGTTCTGATTAGGGCGTCTTGCGTGAAAAGTGCAGCCAGAACTGTTGCACATGATGGTCAGTTTATCATTGATCCCGTAACGCTCTCGATCCGGTTCGATATTGGATAGGTTATGATCTGTGAATAGCGCTCCGCCACACCAAGGACATTCCGTATGGGGCAAGCTAGTCGTGATCGGTTTTCCATCCCTCACCTGTTCGGCGATCTTATCTAAAGCTTCTCGCATCTTTGGCCATTTGTTCGGTAATGACCCTTTTCCGACGAACAGACCGATCGTAATCCTTTCGGCTCCCAAAGAGTTTCCCCCGGGTAAGGGGAACCCGTCCTTACGAATCACTTCCAGCGCGCAGATCAATAGTGTAGCTCGCTGGAATTGTTGCAAGGTCAACAGACGTAAGGTATAACGCATCAGCACAGTGGTGCCACCGCCCCGTTCGTTAGGATGCGTGAAACGACGGTAAGCGACGCAAAATGCAATAATCCCTAAATAAGCCTCTGTCTTACCACCTCCAGTAGGGAACCACACGAGGTCGGCCAGTTCGTTCCGTTCCGGCCAGTCCATACCGAACACGTCCTTCACGATCAGGTCATCCACTGCTGGACGAACGAAAGCATCAACGTTCAGTAGAATGAACGCCAATTGGAAAGAACGCCATTTGTATTCCTCTTGCAGAGATACGCTTTGATAGAAGGCCGCACTGCTCTCAAGAGGTACAAAAGGCCGCTTGTCGCCTTTTTTAGCAGCTTTTATCATAGTGCCATGATGAAGCTGCATGAACATGGCAGTGTTCATCACCCGGAATGCGGCGATAGCCTTATCATCACCCGCTAACAGACGGATGTTTCGGCACAAACGGTCCCGATCGGCTTCGCAGGCCCGCAGTTGCTTTTCAAGTAATTGTTTGCCTTCCTGAATATCACTTTGCTCGAGGTCATGCCATTTGTTAGCGATCCAATCTGTGTAGGCGTTAGTTATCGTCCGTAAATCTGACAAGATATCATCATCGGTCCTGCTAATGAGAGTCGACAGATCGCGGATGGTCAACACGCTTTCGTTGAAAAACCCTACAATCTCCTGACCTTGTACCTTGCTGGGCTTAAAGTCTACGTTAGGGGTGTCCTGTCGAGGAATGAACTCGGTTGCTACGTACCGCTTACCCGATCCCTTAATCTTACCCCAAGTCACGGAAGTATTATAGCCTTCCGCATAGTCCTTGTATTCACGATACAGTAATTTGTTGAAGCTGTCCTCTTCGTCGATGGTCGGAAGATTCGGAGGATTATAAGCGGTGAATGCAGAATCGTCTACTTCGCTCACAGTTATTTTTACGCCAAAGAAGGCAAGTTCGTTGGCTCGATCCTTTTTATTCAATTGTTCCGGCTCGTCTGGTCGAAGCTGAATGTTGCCTTTGTTGACCAGTACCAGCTTCACATAGACTGCATCGCGTTCATGGATATACTGATAGTTCAAGGTAAGTAGAGGAAAGCCCGTTACCGCGATCTCGCCACGCTGAATGGCCGAATCGTCGAAAGCCGGCAGTTCAAGATCGATCTCGTACGATCGCGCTTCCCAGATCGAAGTGGGAAAGTTTCGCTTGGAACTCGTCCGATAGATGGCCTTAAGCTCATTGAGATATAATTTGAGCTGCTGATAGATTTCCAATTGCTCGATAAGGGCACGCAATGATGGAAAACTACTAGAATCTTCGATCAACAGCCGTTGGATTTCATCAAGCAGATTCCCTTCATAGAGTGTTACTGTTGAATAATTCACTCCATCATAGATCTTGTTGACAACGCTATGATATTCCTTATCGGGAAAAAGCGTCTCGATCAATGGGATTACAGTATCTCTTAAAAGTCTATCTAGATGGATATAGTCCAATGCGTAAAGATGTTGATTGATATCGATACCGGGCAACATATACAAGAACAAGTTCCCATCCAGTTCAACGGTAGCAAAAATGCTATTAAAACGACTGGCGATGATCTCAGCTGTTTGCCTTGGATAACGTTCAATCCATATACCCAACCTGCGTTCTTGGCTTTCGTGTTGCCTGACCCGTTGATATTGCCGGAAACATACCTTGGTAAGCAGTGCTTGCTCCGGCCTGATGCCATTGACCAAAGCGAAGGATAGTCCGCAAGTGTTGGGGTAGTTCTGGTTCTTACTGGAGATACTTTGTTCGTGGTCGTCATTGAAACCTTCATCATCAGCCCTGGCTAAGGAATTTTCGTCATCTTCGACTCCGTAATCTCCTTCCTCTTTGTCAGCGGAGATCGCACCTGCTTCATCAGCCGTAACTGAGATGGGGAAAAGTATGGCTGAGCTATACTGATAGGCGGGTAGTTCAGCGATGACCTCGTTCATGTTGTCCGTGGCATCGCACTGAGCCAATACTTTACCAGTAAAATCATTCGTTCCCCAATTTGCGGTAAACATCAGGTGTTTTTTGAATGCACCGGGGCCAATGATCTGAGATTCGACAAACTTTTCAAGGTCGTCTCTTTTGGCAGTAATAGGTTTCACTGGTAGATTCATAAGGCAATTGGGTTAATCTGTTCTATTTTTTCCAAGTTGATTTTCTCGCAAATCTCGTTGATCAAGACGATAGCATCCTTTTGGTTCTCTTTGGTATTCACAGCCGAATCTGGTAGCTTAGAAATTAGCGCGGTAATCTGATCCAACACACGATCGCTCACATTAACACCGAAGCTACCGGTGTCGATCATCAATGCAATAATCTCCGAATAAACCGACTTCAGTAGGTTAATATCCTCTCTGCATTTGACCACATTCCAAGCAGTAAGACTATCTTTAATCCTTAAACGTTCGCAAATGAGAACCCAGTCCCGTTTGGCTCGCGGCATGTGTAGTTCGCCCAAACTTCTATTGCCATATAGGTAATCTTTTTCAAAAGTTTGTTTACTAATGGAAAGTCCTTGTTGCTTAAGCCTATCAAAAATATGAACATCCTTTTCTTCAAGTGATTTGAGGTTCTGGTGCCAATTACGGGCGTCATCGGAAAGTGTAACCAATCGGTCGACCACGAGCTTCAGATCCATATTCTTAATGACATCATCGAGAGGGACGAACAATACATTGGTATCCAGTACAGCAGCTATCGTTCGTATCAATGTACCGTTCTGATTGATCAGTACAGGAGCGTTAGGTCTTAGCACGAGCTTTCTTGTACTGGTATGGATATAAAGATGCTCCGGGGTCGTCCGCTCGATACTTTTCCGTTCCTTTGCCACTACACGTTCCACCAGCTCAGCTGCTGAAAGATCAGCGACAATACCTGACGGGTTGTCCATTTGCTCTTCTTCGTCATTGATCGCTAAAATGCTGTTGAACTCTCGCAGCTCCTTCTTCGATGACCTGAGCACTGTCTCGCTCAAAGTCTTCCACTGGCTTGAACACTCAGGAAATCGTTCATCAAGATGTTCACGCAGGCCGCCGGTCAAGGCATCGAAATGATATTTTAAGGCCAAATATCGCGTGAACGGCTGATAAGTGTAGAATAAGAAATCAGGAACGACGATATGAAAGTTCTCAGGATTACCGCAAAGGGTAATATTGTTCAACAAAATGACATTGAATGGGTCCAATAGATATACCCGGCCGTTGACTATCAACTCCTGGTCGATCTCATCAGCAAAAATTACATCTTTAAAGCGGGTATTCAATTGTTCTTGGAGTGAGAAGATGACTTCATTATGAATGGTCGACTTCGGTAAAACCAGCGTGGCGTTTTGATCCGTTGGAAGGAAACGATCGATCCAATTTACCTCGTAGACGAGTTCAATGATACGCCAACAATCTAACAATAACTGGCCAGAAATATCCGGATAGTCATTTTTGAACTGTACCTTCCATTGATCGACGGTGTAACCTGGGTGAACACAAAGCAACCACTTCACTGGGAAGGGATTTGAAAAAGAATTGAACTTCGCTACGTTCCATTCGTATCGCAAAGCACGGAGCCCGGTGATAAGTTCTGCACCGCAGCCGGTCTTTTTGATGGAAAAGCGATCGGTCACGTTAAGGATATCGTCCTGTTTTCCAAAACCGATCTCTGCCCTGGTCAATATCAGCTCTTGTGCTTCAACTTCTGTATGTGCGAAGCGGTTAGACAGCGAGATCCGGCATATCTTGGATCGTCCACGGAACTCGTTGACCACAGCTGAACTAACATCTACATGATAGGGATAAGTGAAAACGATACATCTTCGAATGTCAGTTTCCAAAAGTGCGTCCAGTACAGCATCCCTTTGATCATCATCATTACGAAAATCTTCAGTACAAAGCATTTTGGCAAAAGCTTTTTCAGAAAAATGCTCAGTTGTCTGTTTGACGAACAAGGTCACGTCATTTTCCAGATCGAACTTTACGGCGTAGGGTATTAAATTTTCTCTACCCATGGCTTTCATCAAATCGAACACATTAGCTACGATTTCCTTATAACCATTGATCTGGTCTCTGGTGAATAAAGGAAGAAAACGGTCTACCGATACGTTTATATCTTTATCAAACCGGTGTAATCTGGAGTTTGAACTACGGTACTCGATCGAAAACTCAGTTTGATAGCGTTTTGTGCGGTCCGCGAGCCTGTAGGTTCTGACATCGAAAAGGCATGAATCAGACAGATCGCTAACTTTGCTAACGGCCATGATTTTGATTAATAAGTCCAGCCAATAATGGTATTCTATCAGTGAAGGCATGATTTCCTTATGATAATAAGGTATTTTCAGCACGAGCTCTTCGCCACCTAAGGTCAGCCATTTGTGATACCAGCTGCCGATCAAAGATAGCAATACCTCCTGTTCGGGCACAAAGCTTCCTCGGTCCTTCATGACCTCAATCACAGTACTATGTATCTTTCTCAGTTCCATAGCACACATTTGAACGAATAGATCGCTCGGGTCACGCCGATATAGTTCTCCGTTTTTGAACGATCATCGAAACCGGCAGTGATGAGCAAGATATGTTCAGCCTCTAATCCCCTGAACTTGATCGGAGTGGTATACCTAATCTTCAGGTTCTTGACATTGATATTGCTCTCAGTCAGCTCCTCAATAGAACGAGCGAAGTAATCCTTGACTAGCTTGCTAAACTCGTCGAGCAATTGGTGCCCGACCAAGATGATGTATTTGGATGGGTCTTGTTGCGCTTCATCGATCAGATTCTTCAACACTGTCAGTCGAGCGACCAAGTCCTTGGCTGGCGAACATAACTGCGCATGATCTTCCAGTAACCTTTTATACTGGCTGTTCTGTAAGAGCATCGCCACGTCGGAAATACGTTTGTTCTGCGTACAACGCCAAGTCGTGTCGAATAAGTAATGAACAAAGTCATTTTCTAATAAATAGTCTGCATACCAGTCGATATCCTTGAAATTCCGTATTATGGCCTGCTCCGAATCGTAAAGAATAAGAAATTTGGGATAATATGCCGCCTCTACTCGATCGATAAGCTGATCGAGGCTCTTATCGAAGAACTCCTGTGCTTCATCAATGATCAGGAAATCGATATTTTCTGTGCTAATTGTTGCTATTAGATCTTGATGGTAAATTCGGAAGCTAATAAAATTAGGATCAAGCTTATATTCTTCGCAAATCAAATGGCGCATCTTGGCTCGCAAAAGTTGATTGGCACAGAAATAGATTCCTTTATGCTGTTTTAAAATGTTATCAGCTAAGAATTTGGTGGCAAGCACTGTCTTACCTGTGCCAGGGCCACCTTGTACCATAACTTTCCGGTTCCTACGAAGACCTTTTAATATTTCATAATTCTCTTCCAAGATAATATCATTCCTAATCCTATCGGGATCAAAACCGTAAGTGGTCTGTATCGGGAATAGCTCAGAACGGAGCCTGTTAAGATCCCTCTTGTTCAGCTGGGGGAACTGTTCCCATATTCTTATCTCTACACGATCTTTCGAAAGATGATTGTGCAATTGTTCGATAATTCTCCGGCGAGAGCTTTTGGCCAAGCGCACAAGGAAATCAAAGAAGAGAAGATTCTTGGCTCGGTCGGAGTCTTTTATATCCAGATCGGCCTTTGAGAAAAACAGATAGTCGTAAGCGGAAAACTGAGGGCCTTTGAGCAGGAAGTTAGCCTCATGCGGAAAAATGACCGCCCGATAAACAAACGGTGATGAGTCGATCAATGCTCTCAAAGAATGCACATATTCTTTAACCTGATTGAAAGGATTCTGAGCCTCATATCTTTTATTCCTATCCTTACTATCGTAGGAATAGAACACGTCATTGTCGTCAACCTCAATCGCTCCCCCTTTGACCTCTATAATGAGCAGACCGTATTTGCTCAGGATCAAAAAATCGATCTGACCTTCTACCTTATATTCACTATAAGGATGAGCAGAAAGATTATAATTGTGTTTAACATACCATGTCTCATCCTTCAACAATTCGTGATCGTTAAATTTCATCAATTCTTGATAAACCCATATTTCACCATGTAACGGGCTCTTATCTGGTTTACAGATACAGCTAGCTAACTCATATCGCGGATAGTTATCGATGAAGTGTACCGGCATACTCAGTCAATTTCTGGTGCGTTAGCGACCGTACATATCTTATTTATCCCGTAAAGGGCCATGATCTGACTTTGCGGAACCACAGTCTTGTTTGGAAAAATGACCAGCTCTCTTTGTTCGAAGACGTCTTTTATGGCGTACTGTTCTATGATAGTAGCAAGTCGTTCGATTAACTTTGTAGGCTCCAAGTAATTACCGATATTCTGCTGTTGCTCATACATCATCTGCATCGTTGGTGAACTAGCAATACTTTCGGAAAAACCATTATTAATGACCTCGATGAAGCGTTTTCCATTCGGGAAGGTCTCGATAATCGATTCGAAATCTGTAAATCGCTTATCTTCGAAGTTCATAGTCGGAAAACCGTCCCCATTGCCATACTGGACGGAGGTTATCCACCTAAACCCTGTTTTCTCCTTGTTCGTGATATCATAATTAGATAGAGTAACCGTGATATTGCCATGCTTGAAGGGATGCCGTCTGAACCTCGAACCGTTATTGCGTACGGGAGGCTTATCAAATACGCCTTCCTTAAACGTATTAAGATTCTTGACACCTTTTAGTTTTGGCACTCGCCGGACGATCGGTTCTGCGATCAATGGCAATTCGAGGGCTGCCCGAACAGTAGCTGCAAAATTTCGGCTTACAGATGGACAAACCGCATTACCGACTAAACGCCATTTAGCACCTTCAGATCCTAGAAACTGATAAGTTGATGGAAAGCTCATTAGCGTAGCGGCCTCACGTACCGTCGGTGTTCTGAATTCACCATCTCCATGCCTATTGTACTCCGATCGATAGATAATTGCTTCTCTGGAAGTACCGATTTTTGTGGCTGTAATGGTACGACTTGGTTTATCCTCGTTTTCAGGAAAGGACATGGTTCCCATATAAGGATGGTTAACCTTTAAGTACTTAGAGTTTTTCCATTCTGACGCATAAAGACCTGTATCATAGAAATGATCTGTTAATAAGGAAGTGCTCAGGTTCAATCCCGGATACATCGAATCTGCAAACTGTTTATGGGATTGGGGGATATTTGGACTTGGCAAGCACTCCCTGATTGATCGCAGTGTTTTGTAGACTGGAAGTTGTGATGAGGTTTCGTCTTCTGGATTCCTGTGGGTCGCAGTAGGTATAACTAACCGGTCTAGCCTGATAATATCACCGCTGATTGCCCTTTTTCTAGCCTGCGGAGATCCATAATTAGCAGAATTGACCACCAAGCTATGATCTTTCATTACGATGGCGATATCATCCGGTGCTTTACCACTTGCTATTGCCCAATCAACCAAGTCCAAATCTTGGAATGTGTAAATTGGAGATAAGTGCGAAATAGACTTTGTCACATTCTCCATGAACCAAGCTTGCAACTTTGAATCCCGTTTATGTTTTTTGACCGCCACAATACGTAAAAATGCTTTGATCAATTGAAGTCCCATCGATTTATCTGCCTTGCCTGATCGATTTGAATTGGAAAAGCTCACACATGGGGGACTACCAATAACCACAGTGGTGTCGGGTAGTGTTTCAATTTTTTCAACGGAATACAAATAGTCCAACATGTTCTGAACTTTGCAATCTAAGTCAAAATTATGATTAAAAGTGTCGATGGCAGGTTTCCAGTTATCAACGCCATATACGATAGTAAATCCCTGTTGTCGAAAGCCTTCAGAGAATCCTCCTGCGCCACAAAAAAGATCAAGTACAGTTAATTCATCCATTAATAGGAATATTAATTAGAGTTCGAAATATTTTTATTATAAACGATGTTTTAAAGTCACGATAATGACCTCAAAATCTCAAATTCTTTTCTACCACGCATTATTACTCCATATTTGAACCACCGATTTACCTTGAAACTTTTGAATTGCTTCCATATATGTTAAACCTTTACAACTATCTGAATATAATAAATTCGATGACCTTGTTGGGGTCTAGCCTAAGCGATTCTGAGACCATTTTAAGACCATCAGCAGCGTCTGGTTTGTCTGATATATTTTGTATTTATTTGAAAAGCGAATAATTCATAAGCTTCTAGTTCCTTTGTTATATAAATTTTTTAACTTCCATGCTATCCATCTTTCAGTTCCTTTATTGCCGATTCAAGTTCCTCAATCGTAGGCATATCACTTTTGAGTTTTTTCGGAAGTTGATAGTCAGCTACCCCCAAAGGTGAATTTATTCCTTTGAGTGAATACTTAATGACCGTTTCGTTCGGTGTTTTGCAGAGCAATACACCGATAGTTTGATTGTCGTGTTTGCTTTTTATTTGCTCGTCTATGGCATTAACATAGAAGTTGAGCTTTCCGGCATATTCAGGTTTGAAATCACCAATTTTCAGCTCAAAGACAACGAAGCAATGCAAATGGAAATTGTAAAACAGTAAATCCAAATAAAAATCTTCATTGTCTACTTGGAGATGATATTGGTTGCCAACGTATGCGAAGCCTTTACCCAATTCTAACATGACCTTTCGGATATGTTGAATCAATGCTTTCTCCAACTCCCTTTCTTGAACGTCTTCACCAATACCTAGAAAGTCGAATATATACGGACTTTTTAAAGTCTGTTTCGCGAGATCGGATTGGGATTTGGGAAGGGTGGTGTCGAAATTAGTAATAGCCTCTCCTTGCCGTTCGTGGAGTTTGCTTTCTATTTGAAACGACAGAACACTTTTGCTCCAACCATTTTCTGCTGTCTTATGTATATAAAACAGTCTATATTTAGCAGATTTAACCTTGTCTAATATAATGGTATGATGCGTCCATGGAATTTTTGCAACCACTGGTTGCAAAAAACTATTTTGCTGTATTTCAGTGTTTTCTAATTTTGCAGCCGCCGGTTGCAAAATTGTCTCATCAGATTTTGCAAGGTCCGCTTGCAAAAATTCAGGGTAAGCTTCTGCGAAGCTCCGCATGTACCTCAGGTTACGAGGAGAGAATCCATTCATCTCTGGAAATTCAGTTTTTAAATCCTTAGATATTTGATTAACAATTTTTGCACCCCAGCCAGCTTCCTTTATTTTATTGGAAATATCATTGCCCATAGACCAATACAATATCAGCATTTCTGTATTTACAGATAATGCTGCGCGTTGTTGAGCCTGCCGAATTTTCTTTTTGAGCTCACCAAGAAATTGTATATAGGTATTATCTATTTCCATCCAGTTATTTCGTCTAATCCATCCACCTCACTTCCTTTGCCGTGTTTTTGATTTTATATAGCGTCGCCCAACGAGATTACTTTATAATACTCTTCGGGACGTCCCACTTTATTTTTTCTTATACTATTCCCTGTTTTTTCGACGTTCTCTTTCAGTGCTTCCGAAAAGAGCCCCGTTATACGTGTAGCTGAGCCAAGTTTTTCCTTAAGTTCTTCGGAGAGACTTTCGTATACGTCAGCGGAGAGAAATTCCTCTTTATCTTTAAACTTTTTTAAAGCGTTAAGAATAACTTTGTTTAAGTCAAGCTTATTATATTTACCTCTTGATTCGGGTGGGCCGGTTTGATTTCTTTCGTGTATTACCGCAATTGTAGCCGGAGGAAGTTGCTCTTTCAGCGGTGGAGGAAATTCAGGGTCGGCGAATTGATAATATTTTAAGCCAAAAAGTTGAGATATAGTTTCCGCTTTAGTTATAGTGGGCCCATTTTTCCCCTTTTTGAGATCTTCGACTATATCTGTTGTTGCTTTAAGCAATTTCTTAATGTCGACGTTGTACAACCCATAATAATCCATATAGTATTCCAGTGCTGATACAAATTCTTCGACTACAACTCTAGGGCTCATATTTTGTTGAAAATATTTTTATATTTTGTATTTATTTATTTACCTTTGTTTTAGTGATTATAAAAGCGACACGTAGGGTAGAGGCTTACCTCTACTAACAACGGTGTTACTCTCGTTCAAAAACCGCTAAACTTTGCACGCGAGAGGACTGCGGTTCGCCATTTTCTACTGGAAATACTATCTTTACGATATATTTTACCAGTAGGGTGGACCGTTCATGAGTCTCTCTTGGGTGCAAGATTCGGGTTCTCGGGTAGACCTGATGGCTGGTTTCTTAGCGGTTTCCAGAGCAAGGAGCAGAACGGTTCGCCTTATTGGTTATAAGGCCTATCAGCCCCAATCCAAGCTTCACTGAGAGTACATCGTTTACATAACCAAAAAATTATGAAAACGAGTTATTCACACAACCGACAAAACTACCCATCACCAAGCCGCGCAAGCTGGCCTTGCCGAGTGCCTCGCGCACAAGCAAAACCACTTCAAGACCGTATCATCCTCATCATAACGGCTCCCACTTAGCACTTAAATCCTTTCTTTTTCTCTACTTAAACGATGGCAATTAACCAGCGTAAGGGGAGAGATATGTTTAATTGTTTCTAATTTTTTATACCTAAATCTAATTAAAAATATGAAGGTTTACGCTCATAGGGAATACCTATGTCTCAAATTTAAGCTTTATAAGCATACATACAAAAATATTTTAAGCTTTTTTTCGTCAGACGGTGAAGGTCACGATAAGAGAATAGGCTCACATACAGCATGCCAAAAAATACAGAAAAGGCTGAACCGGCTTTTTGTCGGGCTGAGTGCTGGGATTATTAGGCTATTCCAGCAAAATCCCGCACAAACAAGCCAATTTCAAAACAGCAACCACAGGCCAGAAAATGGGAAAAATCAAAAAAAGGTTTCATTACCTATAGAAAAAAGTTACATTTGGTTATCCGACAATAATGATGTTTGTTTACTAAAAACGGACTATCGGCATACATTAACCAGATTATACACCCTCAAACCGAGGATATATAATAAAATAGTAAAACGAAGCATTTTAAGCTTTTCGTTCTTAAAGGTTTTGTTCTGTGTTTGTTTGGCACACGCCAGTCAGCCCCTTGGAGGTCCGGGGGCTGGCAATGGCGTGTCCTTCATACCAGACTCGATTAAGCCACTCACCATTGGCGATACCATTCCGCAAGATTTATGGAACATTCCGCTGCAAATGGTACAGGCAGGGCAGGAGGGAAACACTACCGTAAAGCTAAAAGACTATAAAGGAAAGCTGATTATTTTGGACTTCTGGGCTACCTGGTGCGGGCCTTGTGTAAGCGAAATGCCCCACCTGTTGAAGCTTCAACGTCTGTTTTCAGATAGCTTGATAGTGATACCGGTTACAGACCAAGCTGCACCAACGATCAGCACTTTTATTCAGCGGAAAAAGGATAGCGATACAACAGGGTATTGGGCAGATTTTTCTTCGCTTACCAGCGATAAAATACTGCACAGCGTATTTCCCAATCAAGGTATTCCACATACCGTGATCATTAACCAAGCGGGGCAAGTGGCTTCGGTAACCGTTCCCAGGTTCTTAAACCGCGAAAATATACACAACTTACTGCGCAATGGGTATGCTTATATACCTAAAAAAAGGGAAGGACGCTTCGAAGAAACCTTGTTATCACCAACTTTTAAGGACGTAAAAACCTACGGCAAGACCTATTACTCCTGTATTACGGGATTTACGGATGGTTTTCAGGCCGTCAATATGGAATACCGCGATACTTCCCGGAACCTGCAGCGGATTACCGTTTCGGGCCTACCGATCACTTACCTCTATGCTATTGCGGGTATGGCGCCAAAGAAAATAAAATTTACGGCCAATAGACAGATACTACTGGTTAAGCAGCCTGAAAAATACACCAACTACCTGATGGATGATGGACAGCCGGCCAGCCAGGACCTGGCTTGGGCACGGAAAAACACGTTCAATTACGAGGCAATCTTACCGCTCAATTTATCAAAGGATGAATGGAAAAAGAAGATGAAGATGGATCTGGATGTTTTCTTTGGTGCGACTGCTACGCTGGAGAAACGGAAGGTAAAGTGCTTAATAGTCAGGCGTAATGACAATATACAGCGTGCAAAGAGCAGACACCAGCAGCCGGTAGTTGTCTTAAATGGCTATACCTATAATAAAGATATCACTGGTAGATCTTATTTAGGACCCGCAGCGAGCGGAGCGGTTAACTATATTCATCAGGTAAAGATTCGTGATCTGGTGAAAATATGTAATGATCCACACGCTGGCCTATCTTTTGGCTTTTTGCCGCCCACCTTCGATGAAAGCGGATTAGATGA
Organism: Olivibacter ginsenosidimutans; assembly: GCF_039542865.1. Taxonomy (NCBI): domain Bacteria; kingdom Pseudomonadati; phylum Bacteroidota; class Sphingobacteriia; order Sphingobacteriales; family Sphingobacteriaceae; genus Olivibacter; species Olivibacter ginsenosidimutans. The sequence goes on from NZ_BAABIQ010000006.1 coordinate 80,598, forward strand.
CTATCTGGACATTGATTTACCAAACAATCTGCAGGATTTTACTGCATTAAGGTCAATATTAAAGCAACAGGGGCTAGACATCAATGAGGAAGAGCGCGAGCTGGATATGATGGTGGTCCGTGAGAACGGCTATACGCCCGCAACGGATAGTTTAACGTGTACTAAATTTGGATATATACCTACAAACAACCTAAAACCATGAAGAAAATCATTTACTTTTTATGTTTATTATGTCCCTGTACCGCTTTTGCGCAGTCGGGTAGCATGTTCCAGATCAAAGGAACAATAGTGGCGGGACACAGCCAAAAACCGTTAGCAGATGTCACCATACTGGATGTGACAACCGGTGGAAGCATTAAATCGGATGGTAACGGACAGTTTACGCTATCGGTTAAACGGGCGGATACCGCCATCATCCGTTTCTCGGCCGTTGATTACGAAATACAGCAACTGAAACTTTCGCCGCCTTTTCCCGATGCTTTATTGATTCAAATGGACGAAAAGCGGGTGGAGCTGGAAGAGGTAAACGTAACCACGGGTTATCAGGAAATTCCCAAGGAACGTTCAACCGGTTCTTTCGAACAGGTAGACCATGCCCTGTTTAACCGTCAAATCTCAACAGATGTGCTAAGCCGTCTGGATGGTTTAATGGCAGGAGTTGCTTTTGATAAACGGAACGGAACGGCCATGAATTTCAACATTCGTGGTTTAAGCACCATCACCAGCCGTATAGCAAAACCGCTTATTGTGGTAGATAATTTCCCTTATGAGGGCGATATCAACAATATCAATCCCAACGATATCGAGTCGGTCACCGTATTGAAAGATGCTGCGGCAACTTCCATATGGGGAGCACGCGCGGGCAATGGCGTCATGGTAATCAAAACAAAGGCAGCGAAGTTTAACCAACCCTTCCACCTTAGCCTAAATACCAACTGGACCGTAACGGCTAAACCTGATCTATTCTATACGCCACAGATGTCCACGGCAGACTTTGTTGATACGGAAGTCTTCCTGTTCGAAAAAGGAGTATACGATTCATATCTGAGCAATACGCGTACCTGGCCGATCGTATCGCCCGTTGTTGAACTATTGGATAAAAACCGGAAAGGCGATTTAAGTGAAGCTGCACTCCAAACGGCGCTTAATAACCTGAAACAACAGGATATCCGGAATGACATCAATCGGTATTGGTACCAGAACGGAGTGAACAGGCAATATGCGCTTGACCTGAGCGGGGGAGGCCAAAAGGTCAACTACCGCATGGGTCTTGGCTATGATGATAATGCCTCTACACTGAAACGTAACGGCTACCAAAGGCTTACCTTGAAAACGCAGAATAATTTTCAGATAAACCGAGCGCTGGATGCTCAGGTAGGCATACAATATACAGAAAGTAAACGGGTCTTAAATAATAAGGGTACTACGATGATCAATCCGGCAACGGGCTACGCCATATATCCTTACGCGCGCTTGGTAGATGATAAGGGGAATCCAACCGAATTGCCACATGGCTTCCGTAAGAGTTTTCTGGATACCGTGGGTAATGGGCGTCTGTTGGATTGGAGCTACAGTCCGCTAAAGGAGCTGGATATGGCAGATCATTACGAACGGCTGAATGATCTTCTGGTTAACATGAACCTACGCTATACCTTGTCTCCCAACCTTCATATCGAAGCAAAATATCAGTATGAGAAACAATTTCTGGATAGCAGGGAGCACTTTAGCGGAGAAACATTTTATGCGCGCGATCTTATTAACCGCTTCACGGTATTCGACGGAGAAACCAACCGTTATAATATTCCGGTAGGAGGGGTGTTGGATCGTTCGAACGGTGATCTGAAGTCGCATTCAGGGCGATTGCAGATCGATTACAACAATACATGGGCGGAGAAGCACGAGGTGGCGTTTATAGGAGGAGCAGAGATCAGGCAGACGACTAATACCTCGGCAGCAACACGTTCTTACGGTTATGATGATGATGTGCTGACAAGTGTACCTGTTGATTATGTGACGCTATTTCCGATAGTCTATGGTCTGGCTTCGGCAACCACTATTCCCTGGAATGATAGCTATAGCGGGTCAATGAACCGCTTCCTTTCTTTTTATGCCAATGGCTCATATACCTATAACAGGCGTTACGTGCTCAGCGCCAGCGCCAGACGTGATGCCTCTAATTTATTCGGTGTTGAAACCAATCGTAAATGGAATCCATTCTGGTCGGTAGGTGGGGCATGGAACCTTTCAGCAGAAGATTTCTACCGTATATCCTTCTTGCCTTATGCAAAAGTCCGGGCAACCTACGGCTATAGCGGAAATGTAAATAATGATATAGCAGGGGTAACAACCATTGCCTATAGACCGGCGGCTTCTTATAACCTTTTACCATATGCCAACCTGGAAAATGTACCCAATCCGGATTTACGCTGGGAACAGGTAGGCCAATTGAATGTAGGTTTAGAACTGGCTACCAAAGGAAACCGGTTAATGCTGGATATCGAATATTACCGTAAAAAGGCTACCGATTTGATTGCCAGTGTGCCGGCAGATTTAACAACGGGCTTCCGTAGTTTAACCATGAACAGTGCGATTTTGCAGACCAATGGTTGGGATGCCACACTTCAGGCAAACGTATTGCAAGGAAAATTGGCTTGGAACAGTGTGCTTACCGGCTCGGTAAATAAAAATAAGGTAGTCAGATACCTTAAGGAACAACCTACTCCTGCGAACTGGGTGAGTACGGGTACCAATTTGATACCTATTGAAGGGCAGCCTGCCTATTCCGTGGTAAGTTATCGATGGGGCGGATTGGATGGCCAAACCGGAGACCCAATGGGTTATGTGAACGGCGAGCTGAGCAAAGATTACGTGACCCTGACCAGAAATGCAACAGCGGACGATCTGGTTTTTCATGGCTCTGCGCTCCCACAGTATTTCGGTGCATGGCGAAATACCTTACGTTACAGGGGATGGTCCTTATCAGTCAACGTAACCTATAAATTTGATTACTACTTTAGAAAGGAAACCATCATGTATGCGGCGTTATTGAGTAATCGGCCTGCGCTGGGCCATGGGGATTATTACCAGCGGTGGCAGCAACCCGGCGATGAGCAGCTTACTACGGTTCCGTCTCTGAAATATCCGGCTGATACCCGACGTGATCAGTTCTATGCAAATTCAGCCGCCAATGTAGAAAAGGGAGATCACATCCGCCTGAAAGATATACAGCTCAGCTACCTGTTGCCACTTTCGCAGAAGGAGTCTTCAACGGCTAGGAATTTGCGTTTTACCTATTATGTAAATAACGTTGGTATTTTATGGCGGGCCAATAAATCAAATTTTGACCCCGACTTTTTATCGGCACCACTTCCATTAACCATGAGCTTGGGCTTAACCTTAGACCTTTAATTTTTGCATACCATGAAGAAGATACATATTATCATCTCTGTTGCACTGAGCCTCGCCTCGTGTAATAAATACCTTGACGTAAAACCGGAAAAATCCTTACAGGTGCCTCAAACGGTTAAAGATTTGCAGGCAATTCTGGATAACAATACCATCATGAACAATGATTACCCGGGAGCGGGAGATATTGCTTCTGATTATTATTATTTGACGGATGCCGAATGGGCAAGGCGTGATCAGGTAACTCGCGACGACTATACGTGGTTTGCCCAGGCAGAAAATGAACGGGATTACCTATTCAACTATACCAAGATTTTATATGCCAATGTAGTGTTGAATGCCATAGATGACGCCGAACTAAAGGGTTATAAGGAAAGTGATCGCGCTAATGTGAAAGGAAGCGCCTTGTTTTTCAGAGGATTTATACACTGGTATTTGACGCAGGTGTTTACGCTTCCTTATAATCGGGAACATGCCGCAACAATGTTAGGTATGCCGTTAAAAACCCGCGCAGATATCAATGAGAAAACCGTGCGATCTTCTCTGGAAACAACTTACCGGCAGGTGCTTAATGATTTAACCGCTGCGGCTGCTTTACTGCCCGTAAATGCCATAACGCCTACAAGGCCATCCAAAAGGGCAGCTTATGCCGCTTTGTCAAGAGTTTATTTGACGATGGATGATTTTATCCATGCGGGCGCTTACGCCGATTCCTGTTTACAGCTGAACGATGACCTGTTGGATTTTAATGCCTTGGATGCTTCCCTTCCTGCACCGATTGAGTTGTTCAATAAAGAGGTAATTTTTCACGCTACGTTCTATTCAGGTGGTGCTTTGGCTAATGTGCGGACGTTGGTAAATCCAACGCTTTATGAAAGCTATGTTACAGGAGACTTGCGAAAAACGGTTTTTTACCGTAGTGTAGAAAATGGCTATACCTTTCAGGGAGATTATTCGGGCAGTGTATCGGGTGCGTTGTTTTCCGGTATAGCCAATGACGAACTTTACCTCACGTTGGCCGAGTGTTATGCAAGGCAGGGTAAAGATGCGGAAGCAAGGGACGTGTTAAATAGGCTGCTGAAAATGCGCATAAGCCGGGAAGTATTTATTCCTATTGATGAAACAGATGCGAAGACCTTGCTACAGATTATACTTAAAGAGCGTGAAAAAGAATTGGCTTTCAGGGGAGGGCTCCGGTGGATGGATTTACGCCGGTTAACCAAAGATGCGGATTTCAATACTACCTTACAGCGAAACCTCGATGGAAAGCTTTATACGCTTTCGCCTCAGGATAAACGATTTGCTTTTCTGATACCGAGCATCGTTGTTCAGGAGACAGGTATCCAACAGAATGAACGATGAGCCATAGAAATAAAAAGGGTGTGCCAATTTTTAGCACACCCTTTTTATGGAAACCTTTAAGGTTTGAACCGAACATTGGTGGGCGTGGCATTGCCCTGCATCTGATCGATTAAATCCTCCGAAATTTCAGGTTTTGGATTTTCCGGATCGGAGTTTTCGTCTACCGGAGCTGTTATTCCACATACCTCGGAAAAGGTAGATGAACATCCGGAAGTACTACCCTGATGATAGAATTCCGGTTGGGTAGGGTCTGCCCCTGGAAGAGAGTCGTCATACAACCACTCCTGATCTGCCCGTGCAGCATTTGCTGCTCTTTCTGCCCTTACCTTTGCTACTGAAATGGTACCGCCTGATAGCATCACCGCTACCAGTACGGTTCCTGTGATTTTTTTAAAATGCATAATATAAGTTTTAAAACAACCTGCTCTTCTTTTATACTTTTTTATCGTTATTAAGGGTACTAAAAGCTGAAATAACGTTTCTTCGTTGCTCTTAACTACTTTCAGAGCTGCTTCTATTGCTTAAATACCCATCGTTACAATAAGCCGGAGTAAAAGAAGGTATATGTCTAATGGCGCAGCACCTCTTGTGCACGAGGGGTGCGGCCACACCAGCGCATATACAGCTTGTAGATGACGAGCCTGATCTTTGGCCAGTACTGCAGGCAGGCTCCTCCTACAGCAAGTATCGTTAGGCGCAGGTTCCACACATAGTGTTCCGGCCATTTCATCTTTTCAAAAACACCCCCGCACGCACAGGGAATATACCCAAATACCTTTTCTTTGGCTAACCAAGCATATACCGTGAAACTGGCAATGAGCAGTACATTGGCCTTAATCCCAAAACGAAACAATCTGTGATGGAAAAAGAAGGGCGACAAAAGCCAGAGTACCATGCCCAACTCCACGGCTGGTAGTGCATAAATCAGGATTTCGGTCAACCAATCCGGAAATACCTGCCGGTACATCTTAATGCGGTAAGTACCGAAGTCGGCCAGTTTCATCATAGCCGTATAGCTGTAGAGTAAAATAAAAACCAAACGCACCAGGGCATCCAGTATAAAGCGTGTCCATTTTTTTAAAAAGGTTTTCATCAGTTTTTGCTCCTTTCTTTATAGCCTCCAAGCGAGCTGCCGGTTTCACCAACCGATGGAACCGGCAACTGGCCAGCGATGGAACGGGTTCTACCTTTCGTTTTCCATATTTTCAAATCTAAGGCAGCCCAACCGGATCACGTGCCCCATTGGTCATCTTTGAAAGCTACCAATGTGGCATAGGGTCTGCTTATTTTTTCTTAATAGATCGAAGTAAACGGCTAAAGGTATTACGGTTCATGTTCAGGAATTCGGCCAATAAATAATGGGGTACCCGTTCGGTAATGTTGGGGTAATAGGTTAAAAAGGCTTTCATTCTTTCGCGGGTGCCGAGATGTAGCCAAGAGCTGTAACGGATTAACCTTAGTTCGTGCTGCCCCCAAAGATGGGCTAGGAGCTGATCGATCTGTGGGAAAGTGGCTAATAGGCGCCGTAGCTGCGGGATAGGTAACTGCAACAGAATACTGTCTTCCAAAACTTGCACGGCTTCTTCCCGTGGTTTCTCAAAAAAGAAGCTGTCTGGCTGGAAAATGACATCGCCTTTGGTCCATAAAAAGAGACTGTACTGCAATTGAAACTGCTGGTCAAAAACCACACTACGGGCAATACCCCGAACCATATACCACAGGTAGCCATCTTCTGCTAAACCGGGATATTCGATATAACTTAACTGACTGAACATAACCAATCGCGCTCGGGCGGTTAATTCCACTTCCAGCGCTTCAGGTAGGTTAAAGGCTTGACGGAGTGCTGTTAAGGCTGCGCGGATATATTGTGCTTTTTCATCATGCATGTTTAGGGATATATTGGTTTATGTCTTCACAAATAAAACAGATAGCGGGCTACTTATCAAGTGACAAGGATGACAGCTTCCCAAAAGACAGGTGGTAACCAGGGAGCAGATACGATGTAAATGGACGCTGAATAGGGTGACATTCGTGCAGTGCTTAAGCCAATTTTTTATTAAAAATGTAATTTCGGTAGCTGTAAAAGCCATTACGTCCGATTTTTTTTAGATTTTAAAATAAAAAATGACATGTTTGAACCGTGATCACTAAATCTCATGGCTATTGAGTAGGTTAATGCCGATGCCTTTAGTAAAATCGGTACTTAAATTAAACAATAGAAAAATGTTAGTACAATTAAATGTAAAACAGCAACCTCTAGGATTTTCAGACTTATGTCTTCGCTATGGCCTTACTAGCTTGATAGACGATTGCCAATACTGGGATCTTTAATTTTTTGCTAAACACTGCCCAGCCCGGGCAGTGTTTTATAAACCTTTAGAATAAACCATAATGTTAAACAGTTATCAAAACAAATTAATTGAGCTGAAAGAACGCCTGGTGCAGTCTTCATGGCCAAACCAACAGAAAATGCTCAATGCCTATGCTTTCTTCAGTGCCAACTTAACGCATTTTATGCCGAGTATACCGGCTACACAGCACAAAGAATGGTTTTCGGAAGCGATATTAAACAGGCAATGGAACGCGCTCGATGAATCTTTTTTCCATGTCGAACATCCCTTTACCATTCATGGGTGGGATAATACTTGGGCTAAACAATTGAAAAAGCGACCCGGATTGATTTGCACTTTTCATACAGGATCCTACAGATTCATCAATTATCTGCTTCATAGGGCAGGTGTACCGCTGGCACTGCTGATAGGCGATTATGCTTTTCGCGAACATCGGCAAAGCTTTAATCAAATGAAGCAGCGCCTCAAAACTACCTCGGCGCACATTCCCTTTTCGATTTTAAATGCAACAGATCCGAAAGTTGCCTTCAAGATAAAAAGTACGTTGGAGCAAGGAAGTAGTGTGCTAACCTATTTAGACGGGTACCAAGGAGTACAGGCCCTAACACCCCAGAATGCGATACGTATGCCTTTTCTGGCACAACACCAGCTGCTGCGGAAGGGCCTGCCGTATTTGGCTTATAAACTGAATGTGCCTATTTACACCGTTTGTTGTTTTCGCCAGGCAGACCATAGCTTGCGTTATGTTTGGCTAGGACCGTTCGAAAAGCTAGACATGGGTCTAGCTGATTTTATTGACTATACGTTATATAAAATATATAGCGGTTTTGCTTCTTATGTACAGCACTATCCTGCACAATGGCAAAATTGGTCGAGCTTACATTTGTATGCCAATCGAAATGATTTCTTTATACCGGGCAATCCGCAACAGCAAATAATAAAAGAACCCGACGAAGCCCGACACGCGCTGCTGGCCTTAAATAACGATTTTTTCCTGCTGGATAAGTTAACCTATCAGGCGTATCAAATTCAGAAAATGCAATTCAATAACTTACGTCAACAATGGCACGGAAAATCAAACTGAGCGTATCTACTCAACAAAAAAAACTCATCGGTATTCAGGTAGGCTGTTGGTTGCTCTATTTTAGTATAGTGTATATCGGTACGGTGCTCAACTTCCCCGAACAAAAAATCGGTACACTCATATCGATCTTTGCATTAAAGATAGGCGTTTTTTATATCCTACTGGCTATCCTTTATTTGGTTTTTAACAAACGCCACTGGTATAAAGGCTTATTACTCCTGATGTTGCTGTTTGTCCTTGCGGCACCTGCCGCATATGTATTTCTGTATAAAGTAATGGATGGTTTGGGCTTTCATGTGAATAACCATGTGCCGCCATTAGACTGGGCTTTTCTGGGGCGCATGCTACGGCATTACATCTTGTTGATTCTTTTTGCAGTGGGGCTCTTTGTTTTTCTCAAGTACCGTGAATACAAGAATAAACAGATCGAATCGACTGAGGCGGAATATAAAACGAAAATGTACGCGCTCAGGATGGAGAAGGAGCTTGAAAGGCTGAATTATGATCTGCTAGCCAAGCATAATGATCCGCATTTTGTTCACAATATCTTCAACTTATTTTTTGCAGAATTGTTGAAGTATTCACCACACTGGGCGGGGCTTATGGCTTCTTTTTCAGCATTAACCCGCTACACCTATACACAGGCGAGTAAAAGTACACGCAAAATGGTGGTCGATAAAGAATGGTACCAGGTGTTGGCCATGTTAGCGCTGCAGCAGGCTAGATTTCCAGATGAGCCACTTAACGAACCGGTTATTGAAGGCAGCTTCTCCGGGCAATGTATATTGCCGATGGCTTTCATAACCCCTTTGGAAAATGCGTTTAAATATGGCGATTTTGAGAACTCCCCTGATGCGCTCCATATAAAGCTGACTTTAACAGACGATTATGTGGAATTTACCTGTCGTAATCGTTTTGATTTCAATGCCCGACCGATTACCACGAGCGGTACCGGCTTGCTAAACTTGCGGCGAAGACTGGAGATTGTTTTCAAAGACGATTTTCAATTGGCCGTCAGGGAGGAAAAAAATTATTTTACTGTACAACTGATCATTTACCAATAAATTATGGCAAACGAATACCTCATTAAACAAATTTTTAATTGCATGGTTATCGATGACGAATGGGCATCTATACAGGTCATCGCAAAGTACATCAACGAGACACCTAATTTAAATTTAACCTGTATCACCACCAAACCGGAAGAAGTACCGCAATTGTTGGAAAAACATACCATTGACCTGCTCTTTCTGGATATTCATATGAAAGGCAAAGACGGTTGGGATATTAAGCGCATGCTTGATCCGGCTATCCATGTGGTATTCTGTTCGGCAGATAATCGTTTGGGGAGTGAGGTCTTTGACGTGGATGGAGTAGACTATCTAGTAAAACCCTTTACGTTTGAGCGATTCAGTAAAGCCATTGCCCGCGTTATTAACCGAAGCAACGATCACCATATCGGCAGCGAGGTGGATGACCTTGATGCCGTCATTGCAGTTAAATCGGGTAAAATGCAGCAGGATATTATTGAATTGGCTGATATTGATTACATTACCACCAATTTGAAACGCGTACAGATTCATACCATTAATGAGGTTATTACGGTGGATAATACATTAAGCGAACTGATGCAACGCCTCCCGTCTCCTCGTTTTATCCAGATCAGCAAGTCAACCATTGTTCCCCGCAATCGCATCGCTACCTTACAGGCAAAATGCGTGGTGCTGAAGGGTAGAAGTAAAATGGTTTTTGCCATTGGGGCGAAGTTCAAAGCCAAGGTACAGGCCTTATATAGCCAATAAGTAAATGGGAGAGAAGAAAGACTGGTCTGCAGTTTTGCAACGTATAGGCAGGCTTCTGGCTCGTTTTAAAGAGGAGAAACTAACGACCGATTGGGAAAAGAAAGATTTATTGGAACTGCAGTACGCCTTTGCATCACTAGTATCGGAGATAGTGCAATATGTAGAAGAGACTGAGCGCAAGTTGGTATCGCGGGTAGAACTGATCGATCTTTGGAAGGAAGATAAACCATACTTACCTTTAACGAAAGAGCTGTTTGCACAAGACCATTATCGTTTTTACAAGCAGTTGTGGGAGGAGTTGCATGATTTACTGACGGTTAGGCAGCATGCCGATGATTTATATTTTCGCGTGTCCATCACAGCGATGCAATTGCTATTTCTGATTCATGTGATGCATGAGGCAAATATCATCGAAACACCTAAAAAGGGTAACTTGTTCCGGTTTATCAGTAGGCATATCGGCACGTTGCAGCAGGAAGAATTGTCGTACGAAAGTTTACGCAAAAAGTTTCATGCTACCGATAGGAATACCATTCTCAAAGTGCGGCGTCTGTTAATGGATTTGGTAAACCTCATTAACAATCGGCATCTGTAGTGTTGGTGTGATTTAAAAGGTGTAGCAAATGGCGATTTTCTAGAAAATCCATCAATTCATCAAACCAGGCAATCGTAAAGCTTTTATGGTGGGCAATGTGCTGAATACCAAGGTCTACAATGTCTTGTAGTACATAGAGCTTTTGTTTCTTACAAATTGCTTGAAAGGATTGACTGAAACCTAGGGTTTCGATGTTTTGGGATAGGAGGTCTTGGATACTGAAGTAGGTCATAATTAATACGTGGACGCGTTACTCTACTTTCAAGGTATACCACTACCCGTACTCAAAGAAAACTGCCGCCCACGTAAACGGTGGGCGATCAGTCCATTTAACCTTGAGTACTTTAATCGTGTGGTATTTTTGAAAGTAAGGTGTAAATAGCTGTCGCTAATACATTATATATTAATATCTTTCTTTAATTCATTTAATACAATTTTAAATTTCTTCCCTCAAAGATAGCAATATTTGCTAGGCAAGGCAAGGAACAATTATAAACCATAAATCTATTGTATAAATATGTCTAACGCAAGCCCCAAAGACCCTGCGCCTTGCCACTGCTGTGCCCATTTGTTCCGTTTAATTTTCGCAGAAGTAACCGATCTGAAAGAGCACACCGAAAAAATAAGCCGTTTTATCCTGAATAAAGAAGCTGAAGAAACTATTTACCGCGATGCAGTTTATGTGCTGGATAGGGTAGGTATAAGCGATAGTACCTTATTGCGCTGCCAGCGCAAGGGCCAGATCAACGTGGCTAAACTGTCTAAAGGTAAAAAGCAGTTCCGCGATCAGGATGTAGAACGCCTACGCCGGGAATATTGGGGCTTGGAAGGGTAGAATTACCTTAACTTTGTGTAAGTAGTATGCCGTAAGATAATGGATAATGAACGGTTGTTGCCGAAACTCCTACATAAAAATGTGTTTTGCAATGGCTGTGTTTGTCGTGATAAATATTATTACAAATCTCCGGAATAGGAGTCAATTACTTTCAATCCTTTTATATTAGCAAAATCCTTCAGATTATGTGTAATCAGTGTGCAACCGGTAGTAAGTGTGGAAGCGGCAATTATAGCGTCAGGTAATTTTATTTTGTACTTCTTCCGTAAACGTATGGTTTCATCAACAATTTCATGGTTGAACTGGATAATATCAGCTAACGCTAAAAAGTTTGTGATAGCTGGAGGAACCTTCATTAAAGAAGAAAGTTCTATTTGGTTAGTTACTGAAATAATAGGTTGTTGGTCAATGATGTTTGCAATTAACTGATGACCCTTCTCCGGAAGTAAAATGAACAAAAGTCAATAATAACATTGGTATCTAATAAGAATTTCTTTCCCATTCGTCACGCATTGTTTTAATGGCACGGTGATAAATTGCTGCTTCTTTTTTGCCAATACTACCAGCGAGTGTTTCAGAAATTTTCTTTTTACTGACCTGTTTGGGTTCGGAGACAATTTGAATAAGTTTAAGCTGCTCTAAATCTTGAAGAAGTTTGAGGGCGTTCTTATTCCGTATTTTTATGGTTAAAGTATCCATAAGACAAACTTAATCAAAATCATCCTGATAAACAAAAGCTAGGCCATCTTCCTTGTGCGACGTCATGAATACCAACGCTTGGATGCACCATGTAGACAAAATTCAGAATTAAAAAGTAAAAAATCTTCCATCTTACTTATCAATTCCGTACCAACTTCGCCCTTTCTTCTACCGTGTATCGTTAGCCGAACATGTACGGAACATGCGCTGATCGGGAAAATCCCGATGCGAGCATGATCGGTGCACGATCGCGCCACGATCAACTCCCGATTAATGGTGGTAAAAAGGGCGAATTTGATTGGTTATTCGCTTTTCTTTTCTTCTGCGGAGGAAGAAAAGAAACAAAAGAAGACGCTCAGCTGCAAATGTCCTAGGAAAGGTTGTGCTATTACGTGGCCTCTAGCTGCCGGATCTTAGAATGCCGAAATGGAGCTCATGAAGATTGTTCCACTCCTTCAGTATTCCGTCAATTTCCTGATAATGCCCCGTCAGTAGACCGTCAGCCCACCTCGATGGCTTGTAATGGCTTTTTTTGCACCCTATGTTTGCCAGCGTAACGCAACAATACCGGTATTAGAGAACGCGATACGTAGGATTAAATTTCAAATTTCAAATTTTTAAAAACATGGGAACTATTAGAAACGGAGCCAACGGTGGCTTCAAAGGAAAAGCAGGAAGTGTGATCGGCAGTAGCTGGAAGAGCATCGACTATATCAAAGGGCTCTACAAAAAGCGTACAAAGCCTGCAACAGAGGAACAGTTGGTGCAACAGGCTAAATTCCGCACCTTGATGCGCTTCTTATTGCCCATCACAGCATTTATCCGCATTGGCTTTGGCCAGAAAAAAGAAGCGTTAATGACGGCTGTCAATGTGGCCTTCAAAGAAAACCTGGAAACAGCTTTGACGGGCGATTATCCGGACTACGTGCTGGATTACAGTAAGCTGCGCATCAGTGATGGACGCTTTGTGGGTGGCGGTTCGGAAACCGTTGCGGTGAACGAAGGGATTCTCTCAGTGAGTTGGGATACTACACCGAATGAACTGTACAAGACGGCTGATGACGATCGGGTGTATATCTTACTCTATCAACCAACAATCGATCAGTTTTTGTCTGCACCTGCACCTCCGCAGCGTGGCGATGAAAGTGTGGATATTACGTTGCCCAACCACTTCCTCGGTGCCGAAGGGCATGTTTGGATTTTCTTTGCCGATAGGACGAAGAAGAAGGTGTCGAGAAGTGCTTACTTAGGTATGGTAAATCTCGCTTAAGGTGTGACTATAGCGGTGCGGGCGCCCGCACCGTTACTTTAAAAATAGATAGGATGGAATGGATCTCAAAGTTGGCATTGCCAGAAGAAGAAAAAGGAGATGGCCGTTTGGCGGTTCAGCAGCGTTTTAAATTGGCTATGGAATTCCTGGCACCGCTGAGTGGTTTGATCAATCGGTGTAGGTTGCCGCATAAGCGCAAAACGCCCTTAGGGCAGGCCATGTCGCAAGTGTTACACGGTGCCATAGAGGGCGAATATCCCGAGCAATATGTGAACCCTGCCAAAGTGCTGCTTTGCAAAGGTGCCTTGTCTATGCCCCTTAAGATACTGGTTATCCGAATGGGTGAACTGATTCGGTTGGAGTATAAGGACCCTTCATCACGGCTGATCTCTGGTGAGGCCGATGATGAGATGATCATCTGTGTGTATAATCCGGAATTACGCATTGCAGGCATCAACGACGAAATAGCGACACGTACTGATGGGAAAGCGACGATCCATTTACCGGTACAATTGCGCAATGCAAATGTTCATGTATATGCTTTGGCCCATAGTCGCGATTGGAAGCGGTTTTCGCGCAGTGTTTACTTAGGAGCATATTAGTTGTGAGTTGCCGGTTGCGAGTTGCGAGCGCCTGTATGGTTTACTATTTCCGATTTGCGCTGTATGCTTTCCGCTCTTATAACTTAAGACGTATTACTAAAAACTTAAAACTTAAAACAATGGAAAATTTTATCATTATCTACAGGAAATACCTGTTAATAACCCTTTTATTGGCCAGCATTTTGGCATACCTGTGCTACCAGCCGCTCATTCGTTTGGTGGATGTAACAGCAGCCCCAATAGATTATGGCATCTTAAGTGCCGTGTTGGTGGCCGCTGTAGCCGTACTGAGTTTTGTGCAGCTCTGCCTATGGGTATTGCACCAACACTGGCCCTTCTTAGGCGAATATGCCGCAGAACATTTTGAACGGAACTTTAAATCCCTTTTATCATGGCAGAAAGTAAGCTTTTATTTAGGTTTTTTCTTGGCCCTGTTGTATGCCTTTGTGTGGGCATTGGCGGCAATAGTATAAATCGAACTAATCTTTCTCTGGATAATTTGGAGCTCTTGAGGTGTGAAATACCGATATAATGTATACGATATCAGTAGGTTTATCAAACCAATAGATGATAACGAAGGGAAAAACCTTTACTGGAGCAAAACGAATATCATCACCCGTTCTTATTGGAAATAACAGGGGAGCGTTCTTGACTAAATTTAACGTTGCGGTAACTCGTTTAATGAATTTGGAGGATAGTCCTTGTTGTTGTTCCTCATACCATTCGGCAGAAGCGTATAGTTCTTTTTCGGCTCTTTCAAGTAATTTAATGGAACGCACGGTTAAGGTCCTTTTGAATTTCGTTCCAGTCTTTGGCGGTCGTTTTGCCTTGTTTAAAAGCCTTTTGCGTATCACGGAAACTCTTTAGTTCAGATGCTGTAAAGGCATACTCTTCTGTCTCCTCGTTTATCGTGTATGCAATTCCGAAACGGTTAAGTACTTCTTGTAGAAGTTTAACATCCTCGCTGTTATGGACTGTAGCAGTTATGGTAGTCATAATATTCAAACTTACATAAATTCACTTTCATATGCAATAATTGCGACGCATATAAAATGAATTTTGTAATAGCCATTAAAAGCTATCTTACGGGGAGGATTTACTAAAAATTTAAAATCATGGAAAAAAATCAGTTTTTATATCGGTTTCTTTTTGGCATTGCTCTATGCCTTTGTGTGTACGCTTGCGGCACTGCTGTAATGGGCAACGTTGATGCCGTAGCTATGGAAGCAAGAGCTGCCTCGAATCCGGATGCTGCCAAAATGCGTAGGTCGGAAGATAGTATCCGCCAACAAGTAAAAACCAGCTACGATAGCCAGATCGGGGTGCGCGAAGCTAGCGGCCATAATGATGGCCTACAGGTAGAGACCTACCTGCGTTATACTGGCCTTGGTAAGGGGAATGCTTGGTGTGCTGCTTTTGTCTGCTGGGTGCTGGGGCAGACTGGTGTGGAAAACCCCAAAACAGCTTGGGCGGCCAGCCTCTTCCCAAATGATAAACTCATCTGGAAGCAAGGAAAACTGCTCGCAACGCGTAACGCACAACGCGCAACTACAAAAGGGTCACGCGCAACTGGCAACGCACAACTGGCAACTGTATTCGGCCTTTACTTCTCCTCCCTCAAGCGCATTGCCCACTGCGGTTTCATCGACCAATGGGGTGATCAGGAAGTGATCACGGTAGAGGGCAATACCAATGATAGCGGCAGCAGGGAAGGGGATGGAGTATACCGCAAGCGCAGGCCCATAAAAAGCCTCTACGCAATTGCTGATTGGATAGGAAAGGAGGAAAAACGATGAAAAAATTACCCTTATGGTTGTTATGCGTTACGGAGGCTTTGGCCTCCTGTACCGCTAACAAATGGAAAAGTGCAGCTAATATGATGCGCAGTGAGAGAACCCTTACTTATGCCGATACGAGCCTTGCGAAAAGCGAGGTCCTACGATTCGGCGAGAGCGGAAATTCTGCTTATGATGCAATTTGGTGGTTAAAAGGAGAGGTGTACATCAGTCCGGATAGCGGGATTAAGGCAAATGAAGTGTGGATACGCGATAAGGGGAGCTATGCCTTTGTGCAGCAATGGATAGACAGTATAGGACAGAAACGGAGCCAACGTGCGGTAGAACAGGAGGAATTGTGGCAATCGGCGCAACAAACACAGCAAACCAAAGAGGGCTTGGTAAAACAACCCTGGTTTATTTATGCCGGCCTAATGCTTATCCTTGTAGCCATGCTGTATCGTTTTTTAAAGAAAAGGACTTCATAGCTAATCACCATTATGTAAATAATTACTAATCAGTTTTTTATTTTCAAAAGAAGAAATAATCTCGTCTTCCTGCGTGGTATGTAAAATCAAGGAGTTGTTTTTCCAGGTTTCACGATCATAGGGTGTGTTTTTCAGGACATTGATGTCGTGTATTTTTGGTGTAATGATGGTGTAAGGCCCTTTCGAAAGTTGATCGTCATAGGCATACATCAAGATCTTAGCAACATAGGTTAACTTTTTGGCGGTAACAAAACCAAAGGTGGCTTTGCTGCTAAATCGAAGTTCGGCAAAATCAAGTAAGGAAGAACCCTGCTCGGATTTTTTGAAGTTGATCAAGACCTTAACTTCCGTGTTTTTTAAGCGGAGTGGCCCACTTAAATCAAATGAAAAATTAATGATCTGCCCATCGAGCTTCCACACATCAAATGTTTTGGTGTCAATATAAATGTCTCCGGAAAAAAGATTGCTGCGTTGCTTATCTTTTGGCGTACATTTCACGACTGCGATCGCTCTTGCGGTATGATCATCAACATACCGTGCTACGGTACAATGGTAGAGCGAATCGGGCCTGCGGCTGATTGGAGTGGTAATAACATTACTTGAAAGGTATCCGGTGGCCATGAAACTGAGAAAACTGAGATTGCTGAAGCTAATCATCGCCTTTTTGACGTTTGCATACCGCCCTTGAAGGGGTTGCCAGGCAGTCATTGCAAAATTTTGCCACTGTCCGTTGAAAAATACTTCCTGTAGGCCGGTATAAACGTCACCCTCTTGGGTAAATTGCCTGATGTAACCTTTGCCGTAGTACTTGCTCTTTGCATAGGGCGCCGCTTTTCGGAAAGCTTCACGAAGTAGTCGGAGCGCATCATTTCCACCAATAGACACCGTATCAAGACTAATGGTGGCAGGCTGGAGATGGAGGTTCAAGTTCTTCGTTTCTTCCTTGATGGTAATCGTGCTGGATTGGTAACCCACAGAAGAGAGAATGAGTGTAAGGGGCAATGTGTTTGTGGCTATTTCAAAAGCACCTGCTTCATTGCTCACGATGTTCGTGTGCTGCGTAGCATTGTAAATACGAACATAAGCAAGCGCTTGGTGATCCGTTGCGTCTGTAATTTTTCCTTGTATATTAAATGTGGATGTTTGGGCAAAGAGTGCTTGCCATACAACCAGTAGAGTAAGCGTAAGGATAACAAATAAAGGACGTAAAAATGTTATTTTCATGCGTAATCATTAAATGGAGCAATGCATACCCCTGTATAACATTGCTCCAATGAAGTGGGTGTGAAACCGATTAGGGTATCTACACCTCAAACGTAACGGATGCGCCGGCTTCCCAGCTGTTGTTGTTTCCCTTAGCAGAAAGCGTCCAAGCGGCAAATTCCATGCGTTCTTCCAGTTCTTCTACTTCGAAAAGTTCAACTAATTCAGCGTTGTAATCGGCTACTTTTGCTGTTACATCTTTCATAATTTTAAAATTTATTTTTAGCCGGATGTGTTGAATAAAGGCCAGTATGCCACCCGGTATAACATAACTGGGCTTTTAGATTTTACACCGGTAGCGCGAGAAATAATTGCACTTCCGTGTCCTTATTGCTCGCCTTGGCAGAAAGACCCCAAGTGGCAAATTCCATTCTTTCTTCTAGTTCTTCTACTTCAAAAAGTTCAACTAATTCAGCGTTGTAATCGGCTACTTTTACTTTTTCATTTTCCATTTTTACGGTGTATCATAAGTGGTTAACCGGATGTTATTCTATAAAGCATCTTAAGTCGTCCGGCTTAACTTAAACGATGCCAAGTACAGTTTTTTGATGAGTTTATACAGAAAAGATCCTACTAGCCAATAGAAGATGAACACAAAGAGATACTCCTTTTTAAGGACATCAAAGGTGACCTCCAGTTGTACGGTTTTTAGCAAAAGATCGATCACGATCTTAGGAAAATTGACAATAAGGTCCGCCTCCCTGTTCAGCATAATCCCAGCGTAAACTAAAATAAAGAGCACATTCATGGTTCCATACAGCAATAGCCAATTTTCTGTACGGTTGAAGGAGATGTGGTTTCTTTTGCTGGGCACAAATAGATAGGTGAACACTTCCTTAATCCGTCCGTTGGCCTTTGCTAACAAATTGGGAGTATTGGTGATGTCTGAGAAAAGCCAATACCCATCCATTCGGGCAAAAGGATTCAGCTCAAACAATACTTTTAATAGGATGAGGTAGAATGCTAGAAGAAACGAGGGTGATGTAGTAAAATAATAGATAGCCAATAGGCAAGTGGCGTAAAGGAGCTCGTTGGTTACCCCAGCAAGATTGACAATGATCCGTTGTTTTTTGGATGCTTGCCACACATGAGATACGTCGGCATACAACACGGGGAAAATAAGGTAAAAGCCAAAACCGATGGATCCATGCGAAATACCTGCCGCACGGCAAGCTGCAATATGCCCCAGCTCGTGGATCAAGGCAGCAGGATAAACCAGACAGGCTACTAATAACCAGTTAATGTTTGCCCACGTAGGTGCTGCTTGTGAATAGTACACGAGTCCACCAATCATCACCACCATAAGCAGACCGAATAATGCCCGAAATACCGTTGGTTTAAAAAGTGGACGAAAAGGACTGGATAGTATACCGGCTATTGCTGGTGAAAAAAAAGGTATTTTTAAAGAGAGGTATGGGCTTGTTTTTCGCTTTGGCAGGTTGGCATCCGTGGTAAGGATACCATAACCGGCTAATTTATGCTGAATAAGTTGATTGAAATCGGCCGTACTCAAATTAACCTTGAACTGTTGATTAAAGGCTGTTGTAGCATTTTCCAAGTCTTGGTTTTCTTGTAATAAACGAATCAGCGCTGCGCTGGCTTGATTAAGCAGGAGATGACGGCCGTCTGGTGTGTACAATACCCATTGGTTTTTATGGGATGCCGATAACGATATTCCTTCAATTAACATAGGCTAATGCATGTTTTTGTTCATATTGGTGAAGTGCGTTGAGCACGGTTGCTGTTGTAAATAAGCGATTGTGGTCGTCTATCATGACATTGACGCCGAAAGAACTGTTGCGCCAGTGTGCTACTTGCTCTGGATCGATAACGTCGGTAGCTGGAAGAAGAAGTACACGGTTGGTTTGCCAACTTCCATCATTCATTTGATGGGCTAAGAGCCAGTGTATACCGCGTTGAATAGAATCTTGATAACGATCACTATCGTACAACAGCAGTGCCTTGATGGCCAGTGCCGTATAAAGAGCACTAGCTTCATTTGCTTTCGGGTTATCCCAATAACCCTGAGGCTTTTGCTGGCTGCTTAGCCAGTTGGCCATTTTAGCGGCCGGCTGCTGGTATTTTCCGGAGGTGCTAAAAGCCATTAGCGTAAAAGAGGTGGCATATACCGGACTGGTCCACCAGTACGACGAAATGTAACCATCGGATGTTTGTTGCTGGTATAAATAATCGAGCGTTTTACTTGCTGCTGCTGTGTTTTTTAGCGACAATAATACGCATGCTGCTACGGCGCTAACACAATTGTGGGGACTTAACCAACCCGCAAGGGATATTTCATCACCAAGCTGCAATTTCTCGCGTAGCGCTGATTCCTGATGGTAGGTGCTCCACCCGCCGTTGGCGTGCATAAAAGACATCCATCGTTTGATGTAGCGACTGGGGATATCCATTGCATATTGTCCATGTAACCAAATAAGAAAATTCATGGAGTCTGCATCGCCGATGATGTGTTCGTTATACCCCGTTTCTATAGTGGATAAAAGTTTTGTAGAGATTTCCTGTAACAGGTTTTTATGATCGCCAATATCGCCTAGTTGCAAAGCCACATATGCTGTAATCCAATCCCTGCCAAAACCGGCCGACGTAAGAAAGTCATGCCAATAACCATCATGGCCTAAACTATCTTTTAGGAAATGAATCGCTTTTTGTAGGTGTTGCGCTGTAGTGTATGCTGGTAAGATGGTATCTGCCGCTAGTAATACCTGGCTTTTATGCGTTTTATCCTTAGTTTTTTGAACGAGTAAATTAATCTCCTTGATTTGGTTACGGCACCGTTCTTCTTTGGTATCGATAAAGGCCATTAATTGTCTTAACTGAGCCTTTTCTGCAATAGCTTTAGCGATTTGTAAGTGTTGTATGGCTTTGCGCAAATGGTTTTCAGCGATACCGGATAAGAAAAGGTAACGGTATTGTGCTGCTGTTGAAATAGACTGAGGGGAATGACCTTGTGCTTTTAATGCTTCAGCTACCAAACTTTGGATATAGGTCCATTGTCCTTCTGCTACATCTTTCTTGAAATCGTCTAGATCATCCAGGTATTGAAAGGCCATATGCAGGCGATGTAAGCATTCTAGCCATTGTATGCTGTGTGGGAAGGGGACAGGCGCCAGTCCGTTTAAAGCATATACAAGCGCGTCGCAAACCGCTGATTTGCCTACAGCTATCTTTTCAAAAAGGTCTTCGGAAAGGGTTGGTTTTTGTGCAGACCATTGTTTTTCAAGGAATATGGCATTGAAGTACCGTTGTTTACATGATGCTAAATGCTTCCAGAAAGGATGGTGATCGTTATATAATCGGCCAAGTTCTGCAGCAGATCGTTCAAAGAAAGCGAAAAAAACAGCTAAATTAACCCGCTTGGCCCCAGGGGTATCTCTACTATCTAAACTATGATCAAAAGCCAATAAGGCCCGAAAATAAAGATAGCTGGCAAACGATAAGTTATCTAGGCTGTGCTGGGGAATGGTTATATCTGAATTTTCAGTAAGAAAGGAAATCAAATTGAGGTAAAAAGCATGTTCCTGATAAAGTTCTGGTGCTGTTAGTGTTTCCTTATCCGATTGGTCGATAGGTAACAGATTCACATACGCGTTAAATTGTTTCATAATTCGTCCAGCCATTTTTGCCCGTGCAGGCAACACATCATAATTTTTGTTAAAAATAAACGATGCTATAGCTTACGTCAATCCCTGAAAACCATTATTTTCATTGCATGGTAAGTACTGTGTTTAACTAAGAGAATGGAAGGTCTTGCATCCAGTCAAATTTGTTCAACATTTATGTTTAATGAGGTGAAGGTAGATGTTGGCTCCTACATGATTTGTCATCGAGAAATCATTCTTTATAAAAAAGATGAAATAAGTTGCATATGTGTATTTTGTACACTATCTTTGTGTCATCATAATTTAGGTTTATAATTGGTTAGTTAGGAAGCCTTCAATCTCCCCGGTTGAAGGCTTTTATTATGCCCGCACCGAACGGTTGTTTGCGTCGTGGCAACGCTAAAGCTTACGATCAGTAGCCCCATCGCCAAAATATACTGGATGATGAATAAGGAAAACGCAATAATTGGTTAATCATATATCATTAACTGAACCGGGTAAAGAGATTTTCCTGGTCAGTTAGTCTAAAAATATACGTTTACTTGTAAAAAGCTGCTCAAGCGATTTTTTCCAGGAATAGATAAGGGTTGAAAAGTGTAATCGGGAAGTGTGCCGCGCAAGATATAATCTGCTGATAGGCCAATAGACCAATTCATGCCTTTGTTTCCAGTAGGAAAAAGATAGGTGAATGAAGCACCAGTCTCCGTGGCAGGGCTGTATCGGTAAAGATAATCATAATAGATAACGTGGTTGACAAAATAGCTTTCATTGATGTTATTGAAGGCAAACTCGCCGCTGAGGGGTAAATGGTAACCACCACGAAGCTGTACCTGTACCTGTTGGCCTCCTGTGCCTAATACCCAATTTCTACCAAATCCCAATTGGAATTGTAGTTGGCTTACCTCACTCATGGCGGATGTATTGCCGTCTTGCTGTAAGAGGTAGTGATAGTCTATAGCTGCCAGGTAATGCCAGCGGTTTTTGTTAAGCCTCCAGGTACTACCGTAGCTTTCCTTACGGTATAGGTAATTACTAACACCCAAGGTGGGATGATCATCATGGCCGTCGATCATTTCAAGATGGATGTTCCAATTAAAATCAGTGTTGCTGGAAGGATGATGTTTCCAGAACACAGACGTGGTAAAACGATCTTCGTTATAGGTATTGAATAAAGCATAAGTGAGCGGACTTTCATTGTACTGCTTGAATTGCTGCTGCTCATGTAACCAATCCACATCGGCTTGCCAGGTATTGGCCGCATTAGCGTTATAGGCTACATGCGCACCCGCGCCGAAGCGTTTCATGTCGTCATTGTAGTTAATTGCATTGGTTTTCTGGATGGCATTGCCATAACCATTATTGTACCAGTTTACATATAGCGGATCTTCTACATTCTCCGTATACTTTTCATTTTTGTAGGCTACCTGAACCCGTTCTCGGCCATATCCGTAACGAAAGGTGGCATGGTATTGCCATGCTGGAGAACGGTAACCCAAAGCCGCTAGTAAATTCAACTGAAAATCGTTGATGGCACCGCGTGGGTCATTGTTAGAAAAATGTTCGCCTACCCGGTAATTAAGCCCCAGTGTAAGTGGGAGATTCTCCGCTAAGAGATCTTTCTGTAGTGCTGCCTGTAGTTGGTAAACAGAACGTTCGTAATGATTATACCGCAATGATCCAAAATATAGGGGTGCTGATTCGTTAATGCGGGTTTGATGCCGCAATCGGGTGCTGTCTTCGTATTGTTTGGTGTAAGCGAAGCGCCCGTAGAGTTGTACCTTGCGCCAAGTGGTTTTTCCCTCGGTATCAAAATAATAGGCACGGGTTCGGGTGCTGCCTTGTGCAGGGATATACCGACCTTTATCGTATGTGGTACGTAAACTTAGCTGGTTAAAATTATCTTTCCAGTTACGAATCCAGATGGGCTGTTCGCGGATGTAAACGCGTTCATAAGTTGCCACTGGATCGAGGGCATAACGTGCCCGATCAGCCTGATCTAGGCTGTCGGGCACGTCTGCATATGCATATTGCAGGGCACAGCAGTGAACCAAAAGAATAAGTATGATACGATAGTTCGGATACATATGCACGAGCTTAACTTAGTCTGCGAATCCTCTTGGATTGGCCTTGATGACTACAAAATCTTCTGTCGAATTGTTCGTGTCTTTCAATATTTTCCGTCCCCCTTCTGTACGTTCCGTTTTACGAATAATGGCCTGCGAGGAATAGCGACCCAAAGTAACAAAAGCGAAACCTGCATCGAAATCGGGGCGGAGTTTTTTCGGTATCCGATCTTCGGCCAAGTTCGGTTGTGCCTCAACAGCATCCATGATGGCGTCTACCGGCAATTGAATATAGGTTTTGGCGCTTGGACCCGGTTCTGCAATCAGCGGTTCGTAATAAGCATTCAATGTGGTTACATCTAAGCCGTTTTCTGCCTTAAAGATAATATAGCTGTCTTTTCCGTTACTGTCGAGTATCCAGTCGTTTCCATCGTAATTAATCGGAAGCATATTGGGTACGCTTGGATTATCTATATCGGTGGCAAATGGTGTTTTTCCTGGAATGTCGCCATAATAGACTTCAAAGTCTGCATCGCTCAAATCGACCGTTAAATCGGGATCTTTAACAGACACTTCATCTCCTTTATTATTGGTAAAAGGCACTTTATGGTTGAGCGCGTTTTGAGCAATGATGATACTTTCACCGGGATTTACAGGGTACTCATTGCCTGAACCAGGAACCTGGAATAGATCACGCAGGTATACATAATCTTTATTGGCGTCGATGTCGCTGGGCATACCGCGCGATTTGCTCCAGTCAAGTTGTCCGTTCTCCTGATAATAATCAGCCTTGTCTTCAGGCCGTTGTTTACCCCATAAACGAGAAACATATAAGCCATCGGCATACAATACTTCGTCGGTATTATTGTATATTTCAAGAAATTGATCACGGAAATTGGCTCCATTCTTTGTGTCAGAACCGGCATAATAGACCTGTTTAATTAAAAATGCACCTGAAGTACCGTTTACCAATTCGAGTGATATGGTTTCCGAGAAACCTACCGGAATGTTCAGGTTATTTTGGGAAGCGTTGAAGGAAACATCAGCACCAGGATCGGTGCCCGTGAGTGCCTCATAATCACTTCGGCTCAGGGTAACGGCGGCGTTAATGTTATAATCGCCTGCGGCAATGCCGGTGAACGTTAATTTACCGGATGCATCGGGTGTTAATTCGGAAGTCGATTGATTCCGTAGGTTGATTAGGGTTACTTTTACTTGATCGAAAGGAAAAGATTGCTGGTCAGCAAGAGACAGGGCAGAACTAAGCTGTACCTGAAGATCAACTGTAGTGCTTTCTGGCCTATCTTTTTTACAGGCAGCCAGACTGGCGAGGGTTACGAAAAGGAGTATGAACTTTTTCATCATCTGTTGGTGTTTTATAGTTTAAAAGATATTTCTGCTCCAAAATTGGGCTTACTATTAGGTGTCAAAACTTTTGACGTCAGTTTTTCACGATAAATACGCGGTTGGTAATCCAGGAAATTGTAAACGTTGAACGATATCCGCAAGCGTTCATTGATTTCTTTAGCGACACTAAAATGGAAATTGGCGGCGAACAGATTGCGACTGATGTTGTCTTCCGTATAATCTTTTACACGTAAATCATACAGCAATTTATGGTCGGGATTGCTTGCGTCATAGTGATCGATGGCATAATACGTGAAATCGCGGGTCATATACGCTATCGGTTGGAAACTATAATCTTTTTGCTTACTATAGTTCATGAGCTGGAAATCGGCCGTAAACTCAAAGATCAATTTCAGACGAGGTAAATGGGTGGCGCTTCCGATACGACCGTTACTGCTATAACTTAAAGAGCTGCTGGGAAGGTAATAACCACGGACAATATCATTGGGGTCGGTCCCGGTATTGGTGATGTTTTCTGGGCTGACCATATTACTGCAGCTAACTGTACGATACAGTCCGCCGCTTGCATTAAACGAAGTGGCAATGGCGGCCACCCGCGGTGAGCTGTACATGACTTCGAAGCCATTGTCGGTAGAACGGAGCACATTAGCCAGCATACTATGTTGAATTTCTTTTACGACGGTCCCGGTTTGTTCAACGATGGGTTTTTGCCCTGTTTGTGCTATTGCTGTATACACCGGCAATTGTGGATAAACATAGTTGGTATAACTGTTTATACCGTTTTTATTGGTGCGATGGTACAGATTGAAAGCCAAACGATGACCATCTTTCTGCCAGCGGGCGGTAAATTCGATGGTTTGGCTTTGGCTGGGTTTTAAATGATCGGATGGGGGATCATAACGGTCGACATATATCCGGGAGGTGCTTTCATTAACTTTTCCGTTATAGGCATTCAGCAAGACGAGTTCGGTAAATACCGGGCCGGGATAACGATGGGCTAAACCGGGTGCCTTAAAGGCTAAGCCATAGGCTAAGCCGAATTGAAGGTTGTCGTTCCAACGGTAATTGAGGTTGGTACGTGGCGAAAAAGAGCTGTAGCCGTTTTGACTGTCCCAACGGGCACCGGCGGTAATGGATAGGGGTCTTTGGGCAATAGCTACCTTAAAATGATCTTCGATATAAGCACCTACATCTTTAGCCGCTACCGCTAGATGGAAATCATAATAGCGTTCGCTGTTTGATCCAAGATTTTGACGGGGCCTAGCGGGATCGGACAGACGCCCTTTTCCGTTATTGGCAGAATAATCAGCCGTAGTACCTATATTCAGGGTGTGTTGAATTGCGCCGGTTTTCCATAAGGCATAGCTTTCCAGACGTGCCGTTAAATTGAGGGGGCGCCCGTCGATATGATCAACCGCACGGTAGATACCGGCGTCATAGGTGCCTTCTACAATGCCGGTTTGCGTGGCATCGGTATAAAGTACAAATGCACTGTTTACAGACGTTTCCCGATATGTTTCCTGGTGACTGGTGCTATAACCCAAGTTTAAGGCAAAGCGCTTAAAAAAATTACCGTTGGTTTGGTAACTCCATCTGCTGCTTAGGTTGAGGTTCCAATTGTTGAATTTGACCATGGGCGATTGTGGGTCGTCTTCATCGCGTTTTACACCATCGATATGACGGCCATAGGTAGCCGATAGCGTGTGCTTTAACCGCTCTTGTTTGCCAAAGCGAGTAGTCCAGATCAGGGAGCCGTTGATACGGTTATACTGCTTAATTTTGTCTCGGTTATCGGCAAATGAATTGACGTAGCTAATGTTGTAATTGATGTCGCCAATTTTTTTGCCGAGATTGAAGCCATCAGAAAAACCATAAGAGGTTGCATTATCACGTAACTGCATGCGAAAATAAGCGGGGGATTTACCGGCTTGCCGTTCGACGATTATGGCTCCACTAGTGAGGTCGCCATAGCGCACGGAAGGTACGCCGGTAATAACTTCTATTTTTTCAATATTCTCGGTCGGGATTTGTCGAAGGTCAATACCACCAAAGGTGCTTTCGCCACTATACTTCATTTGGTTTGAGACATTATTGCCCTGTAGATTATACTGGCTGCCATTAATGCCGACATGAGCAGCGCCTAAGCCGGTGATGCCAGGGTTCAGACTTTGCATATTACTATTATTGCTCTGTGCAATATCATCTACAATAATGGCAACACCAAAGGAATTGTTTAGCTCTTGAACATGCCGCGAGCCGTTTAACGTCCTTTCAAATGCCGACCGCAGCGTAGCATTCTGCATTTCTTGCAAAGAAGGCGGCGTAATTTTGCGGTTGGGCAGAAAATTCAGTAGATCATTCAGGCTCAATGATGGGTAACGCTCTAACATTTCGCGATTGATGACAAGAGAGGAATTGGTAGAACCGCCGGTACTTTGAGCTGTAATTTCAATTTCATCGAGCCCAAGTGATGTATTCTGTAGTTTAACAACGGGAAGTGTCGTTATAGGAAACGTTAGTGCTCGTTCAACAGTCTGCTTCCCCATATAAGAGAAAATGAGTATACAGCTGTCGGCGCCCATAACCGAACGGTCTACTTGGTAGCGTCCATTTTCATCAGTCCGAACTTCATAACCAATGCCCTTTAGCTTAACAGAAGCATGAGGAAGGGGCCGGTTGTTTTCATCTACAACAAGTCCTTTTAACGTGCTTTGAGCGATTGCTATGGAATGATGGAAAATCAATAAGCTGCAAAGCAATCCAAACCATCTGGCATAAGCCCGCATTTCTTTTACTGTTTAGACTGAGTTTAAATAATGCTGCAAAAATGAGCAATCGCTTTTGAAAAAGCAAAGTTTATTTATATTAAGTCTGTATAATGTTTATTTTTGCCGCGATGAGCAAGAAATGGAAGGTTTTAGGTGCAATGTCCTTAATACTCCTGGTGTTACAGAGTTCGTTTAAGGCTTTTGAACAGGCAGAAGATGGCATAGCCATACAGCAGCTGCGTGATTTATATCAACGGCCAATAACGCAATGGCCAAAGCCTACGATTGATTCGGGCGTTAATTGGGTAGAATTTAAATCACTCCCGGGAGTGGATACCGCTTATTTTACCCTAATGGAACAACCGGATGTCGTATTAGGAAAGCTATTGTTTTTTGACCCTATACTTTCGGGTTCTAACCAGATTTCGTGTAGCAGTTGCCATAACCCGCAGACTTCATGGGCCGATAAATTATCGGTTTCTGTTGGGCACGACCATCAAACGGGCGCCCGCAATACCCTTTCGCTATTGAATGTGAGTCAGCGAAAAAGCTTTTTCTGGGATGGAAGGGTATCTAGCTTGGAAGAACAGGTAAAAAGTCCCATCGAGGCACATAACGAAATGGCCATGGATGGCACGAAACTACCCAAGAAACTGCATAAAATTAAAGCTTACCGCAGATTGTTCAAAGCCGCATTTGGAACGGAGGACATTACCTTCGATGCCATTGGTAAAGCCTTGGCGCGTTTTGAACGTACCCTAACGAGCAGAAGAAGCCGGTTTGATCGGTTTTTGAATGGCGAATTTAAGCAACTGAGTGATGAGGAAGTGTATGGCATGCATTTATTCCGTACCAAGGCTCGTTGCATGAACTGTCATAACGGGCAATACTTAACAGATGAGCAATTCCACAACATTGGCCTTACCTATTATAAACGTAAATATGAAGATTTAGGTCGTTACGTGATTACGCATGATCCACAGGATGTGGGTAAATTCCGCACGCCATCTTTACGTGATGTGATGAATACCAATCCTTGGATGCACAACGGTTTATTTGATAATATTATAGGCGTACTGAATATCTATAACAGTGGCATGCAGATGGTATCGGCCAAGCCGGAACAAAAAGCGGCTGATCCTTTATATCCGGTTACCGATCCGCTCATGAAGAAATTAAACTTAACAAAAACAGAAATACACGCTATTGCGGCTTTTCTGGAATCAGTAACGGCTACACAGTACAAAATGCGTCGACCGGAACAGTTGCCAAGGGATTAAGTATAAAAATCACCCTAAATTGTGCAGAAAGCAGTAAATAATTACCCTTACTTTGTGCGTAAATTGCTTAAAAATTACCCTAACTTTGTGTAAATAATTACAAAAAATTACCCTAACTTTACTCAACCTGCCTTATTTCTTAGTTTCACAATTGGATGCCTACCTCCAATGGTTCCAAACTCAAGTATAATGACCACCAACTTCGCCCTTTCTTCTACCGTATACCAACGCGCGATTAAGTGCGGATTAAGCACCGAGTGAGAAAAACCCGATCGTGGCACAATCAGCGCATGGTCGTGCCACGGTTAGCACCTAAAAAATGGGGGTAAATAGGCAGGATTTGATTGGTTATTGGTAATGAGGCAGAAGAGAGAAAAATACTTGTAAATGTGTATTTTGTACACTATCTTTGTCTCATCATAATTTAGGTTTATAATTGGTTAGTTAAAAGCCTTCAATTTCCCCGGTTGAAGGCTTTTTTATTGCTTTAAAAACTCCTTTAAAGGTTGTATAAACCGGTCAAAAACTTCGATATGTGGAAGATGGCCTACATTGTCTAGTTCTACAAGCTTTGAACCTTTAATTTTTTGCTGGGTTGCTTTTCCCAGCTTTTGATATTGGCCCATTTGAGCGGCCACTTTTGGATCTTTCACTTGGTTTTTTCCGATAGCCGTTCGGTCTCGTGTTCCAATAATTAAAAGGGTAGGTGCCTTGATGTTTTGAAATTCGTAGACAACGGGCTGCGTGAAAATCATATCGGATGTTTTAGCGTTTACGAGGGCCACTTTTGGATAATCGGGTGATTTCGTCCAACCGGTGAGGAGGTATACCCATTCGTCATATTCCGGTTTCCATTTATTATCATAATAAAATCCCGACTGGTATTTTTTGGCAGATGCGTAATCTGCTTTCAATTCAGTCTGGTAATTTTGGTCAATGGAGGTATAAGGGGCAACAAGCTTCCAGTCTTCTAAGCCGATGGGATTTTCAAGTATCAGTTTTTCAACCATTTCGGGATACATCAGCGTGAAACGTGTGGCTACCATCCCGCCCATGGAATGGCCCAATAGGTAAATTTTATCCAGCTTTAATTCGTCTAAAATAGCTTTCGTATTTTGCGCCAATTGCTGAAAGGTGAATTGGTAATTTGTTGGTTTGGAAGATTTTCCGAAGCCAATCTGATCAGGTGCTACAACACGGTATCCTTCGCCCGTTAGCGCTTGGATGGTAGTTTTCCAGTAGGCACCATTAAAGTTTTTACCATGAAGCAGCACAACGGTTTTCCCGTTTGGTTTTTCGGGTTTTACATCCATATAGGCCTTTTTAAGCACTTCTTGCTGATTGTCTACATCGAGGAAATGAACCGATAGGGGTATTGGTAATTCGTTAACATAATATCCAATACAGGGCGTGCGTTTTGGGCATGAGCAATAGCAGACATGGCGATTAGCGTAAAGAGGGCGATATATTTTTTCATAAGCTTAACTGGGTTTGATTCCTTACTGTCAATATGTTCTCTGTATAAATGGTGAATGATATAAAGGTCGCCAAAATATGCCAAACGATAGCTATGAATAAGGTAATAATTGGGCGACAATGTGTCGCCCGTGTTTGCATCAAAGCGTTAATATACCTAATTAATTTTCTGACTCCTTAAACGTAAAGCGTTCAGAATAACCGAAACCGAGCTAAAGCTCATGGCCAATGCGGCATCATTGGTGAAAGTAACACGCCCCAAATAGGGTAAAGCAAACCGGCAGCGATGGAATACCCAAAATATTATAGCCCAAGGCGAAAAATAGGTTCTGTTTGATGTTGGCCATTACGTGTTTGCTTAAGGTATGGGCTCTGGCAATACCACTTCACTGCCTACCTTTTCGGTTACCATTACAAAGGTTTTATTTCCATTGATGGTTCCGGCCTGTACGGGATCGCCTTTTTTCTTCTCCACCGGGGATGGGCTCATCAGAGATATAGATTCGTCAATAACGGCGTTTCCATCTTCAATACTTCCACCTACCGGAACTTTTTCCCCTGGCTTTACCGCAGCAAATCGCCGGAATGAATGATATTGATTTCTACCTCCTCTTCTTGCCCGTCCCTAATGCGTGTCGCTTTATTGAGGGCCAATTTCAGTAATTCTTTGATGGCGCTTTTGGTTTTACCTTGTGCACGGGCTTCCAGCAATTGCCGCAGTATTACGAGGGTAAGAACAACAGTGGAATTGCTTTCATGGTAACGAGCTTCATACCGCATATAGGGCATGTGCCGCGCTTGTCGCGGATAATTTCGGGGTACATGGGGCAAGTGTAGCTGCTCTTCTGATGAGCGGTATGTTGTATAGTCTCTTGGTGCCCATGCGGATGTGCTCCATGTTGATGGGAGGAATGATGTTCCATTGCTATTGATTGATTAAAGCATTGTATGGTTTATGATTAATAGGTATATGCTAAAAAATTTTCAGCTTAACGGCGCAATCTGCCATCAACAGAAAATACCGCTCCATGTATTGTCATCCTTAAATCATCCTTTGCAAAAGGTGTAAAAAGATTTTGAAATGTGTATTTCGTACACTATCTTTGTATCATCATAATTTAGGTTTATAATTGGTTAGTTAGGAAGCCTTCAATCTCCCCGGTTGAAGGCTTTTATTATTATGCACAAGCTACAATAATACTAATTGAAGCATAGATTACACGATGGAGCAAGATGTCTAATGACGGATAATGTTTCAAAGGTTTTAATAGGAATGCAAATGTCCCCCAGATAGAAAAGCCTAAAATTGTAGATAAATAATGTTTCATAAATTCAAAATCAGTGTATTCTCGTTTGTTAAATGCGTGGCGTCCTAAAATAACCGCCAGCCGTTTAGAGCTTTCAATCTTTTTCAACCCATTGCAACAGCACTAGTAAAAAGGTGCCGACTACGATTAATAGGGCTGTTATACAAAGTATCGTTACATAGTTTCCGGTTGTTTTTACCGAATAACCCGAAATGATGGGTGCTATAATTTGAGCTAGTCCGTACGTTAAAGTGAGTTTTGACATTGCTTTTACGGGATTTTGCGGATAGTTGTTGCCAATCAGCGTGAGCGTTAAACTCACAATTCCGACAAAGGTACTTCCAAAAAGGATTGCCCCGATGAGGTTGGGAATTTGAGCCGCACTAAAAGCGGGAATTAACACCGAAACCACCTGTAACAAGTAAGCGATTATCAGTGAATTGATTGCCCCTGTTTTTCGGGAAATGAAATCCCACAAATAGGTTGCAGGCATTCCAGAAAGCCCGACAATTAACCAGATGAACGCACTCTTTCCTTGAAATGTAGACAATTGTTTAAGCATATCAACGATAAAAGTAGCACTAATCACATAGCCGAAACCTGCACAAAAGTAAGCGGATAGCATCAGCCAAAACCATTTCCGGGAAACATTTTCGGCAGATGAAACGCTTGTTTTATTCGCTGCTTCTATTGTGGGTTTTGGTAGCCAAAACCAAGCGGGAAGAAAAAACAAAATGCCCAACACGCCATATATAAACCAAAGTTTGTCCCACGAAAATGATTTTTCAAAAAGCAAAAAAACAACGCCCGAAAAAAATATGCCCAAGCCAATTCCCGAAAAATGAAGTCCTAATTCTTTTTTGAAATGGTGCGTTGTGAGCCACTCCAAAACCAAACCCGATGCCAAGGTAAACCCTGCAATGCTTGAAATTCCTGATAAAAAACGCAGCATTCCCCAAGCAAAATAGTTGGTTGTAAATCCCATTGCAACAGTGGTAACAATGGCTGCAACTAATGAAATGCGATAGAAATAAAACTTATGCAAATGGCTTTTTAATTTTATGGCAATTATCGCCCCTGTGAAGTAACCGATATAATTTATTGCCGCCAGCAAACCACCTGCAACAGCCGATAGATTGGCTTGTTCTTTCATCACGGGTAAAAGCGGTGTGTATGAAAACCGGGCAATGCCGGCGGTGAGGATTAAAGAACATATCCCTGCTATAATTACTTTTATTCTTTCCATAATTTTCGTATATTAAGATTATTCATATTGGAAAATTTGTTTGTACAAAATTATAAACTTCACTACATTTACACTTCATTTAATAATGAAGTATGGATGTTTCAGAGAATTTCACACAGATTACAGCACTTATTTGTGAACCGTCAAGAGCCAAAATATTATGGTATCTGTTGGACGGAAGTGGTTATACAGCTTCGGAATTGGCTGCTTTTGCGAACCTGTCGATTACTTCTGCCAGCAATCATTTGTCTAAACTTTTGGAAGCAGGATTGTTAAAAGTAGAGCATCAGGGAAGATACCGTTACTATTCTTTTTCAAATGCAGAAGTAGCTTATGTTATCGAAGCACTGGCACAATTGGCTCAACTCAAAAACAAGCGTAAAACGATACAATCAGTTTCAACAGGTATGAAACGTTGCCGAACTTGTTACGACCATTTGGCGGGAACGGTCAGCATTCAACTTGTTGAAGCAATGCAAAAGAAGAATTATCTGAAAATGGAAGACAAGCAATATTCGGTTACAAAAAAAGGTTGGGACTGGCTGCTGCAATTTAATATCAAGCA
The DNA here is from genome assembly GCF_039542865.1 of Olivibacter ginsenosidimutans. Taxonomy (NCBI): domain Bacteria; kingdom Pseudomonadati; phylum Bacteroidota; class Sphingobacteriia; order Sphingobacteriales; family Sphingobacteriaceae; genus Olivibacter; species Olivibacter ginsenosidimutans. The sequence goes on from NZ_BAABIQ010000006.1 coordinate 113,822, forward strand.
AAGCGAGTATGAAAATATCCGTCGTCCTTTGACAAGGCAATGCCTTGATTGGTCGGAACGCCGTTCTCATTTAGCAGGGCAACTCGGTGCGGATTTGTTAAAGGCTATGTTACAGCGAAAATGGTTCAGAAAAGTGCAGTTTTCCAGAGAAATGATTGTAACCGCAAAGGGTCGCAAAGAGATTGGCGATTTGTTTGGCGTAACAGTATCCTGATAAGAACGCCAGATGATTTGCCTTAAACAAACTTTCTGATGCTCATAGCATATCCCAAGTGCAGACCCTCGTGAAAGTTATTGCATTCAAAAGCATCTTGCACAGATGTTAAGTGAAATCCTATCCCTGTTGTTCGTTCGTTATAGGTAACAAAAATGCCATTTTGATAATCGTTAATTGTCTGTTCAATCTGTGAAGTCAACAGGGTTTTCAATTCATCTGCTTCTTGTTGGGAAACAGGTTCGGTAGGCTTGGTTCCCGATTGGTATTTGTTGAACAGCTCATCGGAAATATGTCCGTGTAAATTTGAACCCTTGTAAATCAGTTTGTGCTGTGTAGCAATGATGTGTCCGATGTTCCAAATCATATTGTTGTTAAATCCGGCAGGAATTTTATTGAGTTGGTCTAAGGAATACGTATCAAATAAATCCAGATATAGTTTTCGGCTTGCTTTCCACGCTTTGAATAATGCTTGCATTTGTTTTGTCAATGTTTTTGTACTTGCGGGTTATTGTAAAATGCTTTATAATTCACAAACACCCGCAATGCGTATTTTGTAATAGTCAGCAATTAATTCATTACTTATGACAGCAAATTTAAACAATAAAAGAACATATTGATAAGCATTCAGTTAAGATCAAACAACGCTCTTTTACTTCATTTCTTTGGACGCCGTGTGGAAAGAAAAGAAGTCTGCAAAAAATTATAAATGGAATAAAGAATATCTCACGCAATAACCTTATAGTAACTTTTAACTTATTCCTTAACGGGTCACTCGCCAAAGACAAAAAATGATTTTACCTGATATTCTTCCGTATCCTACTTAGTGATTGTTGTGTAACACCTAGGTAAGAAGCGATATAAGCCAACGGAATACGATTTATCAATAAGGGATAATTTTCTATAAATTCCAGGTAGCGTGTGGTGGCATCTTGCGAAATGACGGGATTTTTTCTTGATTTCTGATACATACATATCTGCACCATTTTGTTCTTGATATTGTCCCACCCTACAATAGTTTGAGAAAGTTCTTCCCAGCTCTGGCTGGAAAACACGACAAGCCTGCAATCTGTACAGGCTTGTATATATTCCGTAGATGTCGTATTCGCTTCAAAATTGACATAATCACACACCAGGTTATTTTCCGTGATAAAGTGCCGCGTGATTTCTTCGCCTTTGTTGTTGTAATAACAGCCTCGAATCACACCCTCCACAACAAAACCAACTTGTCGGGGAATTTTTCCGGCTTCTGAAAAATACGCATCTTTGCGAAGTTCCATTGGAGACACTTTACTTGTGATGAGGTCAATTTGCTGTTGGTTAATATTCCCAAACTGCAATATGTACGCAATCAGTTCTTTCATTGTAACAAAATTAGCAAATGAATTAGAATAGCGTTTTATGTTTATTCATTTAATACTTACCACGGAATTTCACCCGTTTCCGGATTAGTTTCCTCACTAAAAAATTTTCCGGTAGGACCATCCTGTCCTATGAGCGCATATTTTGAAATACGTTTAGCTGCTACTTCCACCTCGCCACCATTTCCGAACGTAAAATCGGTCTTTGTATAACCTGGGCAAACGGCATTTACTTTAAATGGTGTATCCCGTAGTTCATAAGCCAGATGAACGGTGTACATATTCAGCGCTGCTTTGGATGAAGCATACACTCCATATTTTGCATAGTCGTACGCCGGCCAATGCGGATTACTTTGCAGTGTTAACGACCCTACGCTGGTGCTTACGTTGACAATTCTTGGTTCGGTGGATTTACGCAATAAATCAATAAATGCTTTTGTAACTCTTGCCGTACCCAATACATTGGTATTGAATGCTGAAAGAAATTCTTCGGAAGTGGCTTCCAATACGGTGTAAGGAGCACTGCCTCCGTTTACGCCTGCATTGTTAATTAATACATCTAATACATCCGTTTTTGCACCGACGGTTTCCCGTGCTACCTTTACAGAGTTATCATCGCTTACGTCAATTTGAATGGCTTCGACATGGGTCAGATTTTCCGCTCTTAGTTTTTCAACGGCTTGTAATCCATTTTCTAAACTTCTGCTTCCAATATAAACAAAAAGTCCTTTTTCTAATAATTGCTTTGCTGTTTCAAAGCCAATGCCTTTGTTGGCTCCAGTGATAAATGCTGTTTTCATTTTCATTTAAAATTTATAATGCAAAATTGCATTACATACAAATGAAAGCATTTACCAAATGGTAAAAAGCGCTTTTCGAGGATTTTGAGCTGCTGCATAAGCCCGTTGATAAACAAACCGGAAATAGCGTTCCATTTTGGGGAATGCTTTCAGCAATTTTTCCTGATTGTCTTGCGAAATGTAAAGTATCTGTGATTTTTCTAAAGCTTGAATGTAAAATTCAGTAGGTAGTTTATGTTCATAAGCAATATTATCGGTAAGCCACCAGGTTTCGACAGCAAATTCCGTAGTTTGTTCAATACCTTTTTCGTTAATGAAAAATTTGCGTAGCAATCCATTCAACACAAAATAATGGTATCTGCAAGTTTGCCCTTCTTCCAATAAGTTTTCTTTTTTCGACACCTGTTTTGTCTCAAAGAATTTCAAAATCTCTTCAAATTCTAAAAATTCGTTCACGATTTCGACTTTGCTATCAGTAGAAGCTTTGGCGGTGCTTTTCGTTGCAGTACTCAGGCACTGTTGAGAACGTTTTAATTTACGGATGAAATTTTTCACCTTTCTTTAACATCTCAAGTATTGTTTGGATTCGTTTATTTCTTGTTTCAGGTTTTTTGGCGGTTTGCAGTCGCCACACAATTGAATAGATATTTGTTTTGTTAAGTGTTTTGAAAAACGCTTCTGCCTTTTTATCCTTAGCTAATTCATTTAGAAAGTCCGTAGGTACAACCATGTTGCTTGACGATTCGTACGCTTGCTCCCATCTGCCATCTGCTTTTGCTGTTTCTACTTCTTCAATACCTGCTGCTTGCATCATTCCTAATTTGTCAAGTCGTTCAACATGCTCCCGATTTCTTTTAGACCATATGCTTTTATGTCTTCTTGGCGTGAATTTTTGAAGCCATGATGCTGTATCATAAGTTTTTTTTTGTCCATCAATCCAACCATAACATAATGCTACATCAAGTGCCTCCGCATATGTGATTGTTGTCACTCCAGATTTTATTTTGAAAAGCCGTATCCAAATGCCTGATGACTCTTTATGATGTTTTGCCAGCCATGAAGTGAAATCTTCAGTAGAGATGAATGTCAGAATTGGCAAATTCGGTTTTGCCGCTTTGTTTTCGCCCTTATTTTTATTTGTCATTTTAAAACTGGTTTCAAGTTAACACTATACTTTGTTCGGAGTGCAATGATTGCAGCCAAAGTCCAGTATAAGCGTAATAAGAGATTTGAAAGCATAACACTTTCAACCGAATACAAAGATAACAAAAAGGACTAACCTGTCATTTAGCACATTTGCCTGCAATATGTATTCGATGTTCCAGCTGTGCTTTTGTTAGCCGCTTCGATTATGAAAAAGATCGCCTGATCCAGCTTGGCGATATTAAGACGGTTATATTTAAGTGTATGAATATTTTGAAGAATTAATGAAATTAAGAATCTAGTAGCCATAAAAGGCAACCATGATGCCTGGTTTGAGAGGTTTATACAGACCGAATAAGTTGAATAGAAAAAAGAACGATCAAAGGGTTAGAAATAGCTACACACTTGTAAATACATTAATTGAATGTATTTCTAAATTCCAAAGGCGAAAGGTTTGTCTTTGTCTTAAATAATTTGCTGTCCGTAAAACATTTTGCTCACGCCACGCTTCAGCGAAATCGTGTAATGGCCGAAAACGACCGGAGTGTTTTCTTCAAATACACGGTCAAGGTCAGCATATTTGACAATGCTGATGAGCGGATGCTCCGGAGCGGGTAGATTGTAGAGCCGGTGATATTCGCTGACAGATTTAATATGGATAGGTTTACGATTTGTCATGATACAAATTTAATGATTTCTATAAACCTTGCCCGCCAGAAACTTCAATGCGCTGGCCGTTTATCCAATAGGCTTCTTCCGTGCATAGAAATGCGACCACACCGCCAATGTCATCTGGCAAACCTGTTCGTCCCAATGCTGTATTCCCAGCGATAAACGCATTGATTTCTTTATTGTCGCGTGTTCTGCCACCGCCAAAATCGGTTTCTATGGCTCCCGGAGCCACCACATTTACACGGATTTTACGGGAACCCAATTCCTTTGCCAAATAACGTGTCAGCGTTTCAACCGCTGTTTTCATGGAAGCATAAACCGATGAACCGGGTAAAGTAAATCTGGTTAATCCGGATGAAATATTGATAATCCCTCCGCCGTCATTCAGGAATGGTAATGCTTTCTGCGTCAGAAAGAAGACGCCTTTGTAATGGATATTGAACATTTCGTCCACCTTTTCTTCCGTTGTTTCTGTGGCAAGCGCATACAGAGCCGTTCCGGCATTGTTAATGAGAAAATCGAAACTGGGGTTTCCTCTTTTTTCCTGCAAATGTTCCGTAACTTCCTTTAGAAAATTATCAAACTGTTTTATATTGCTTGTGTCCAGCTGAAAAGCAACGGCTTTTTGTCCAAGCGATTGAATTTCAGATACCACCTCATCGGCAGCGGTTTTATTGCTGTTATAGGTCAGAACAATATAAATCCCTTTTTTTGCCAGGGCGATTGCCATATTTCTGCCCAACCCACGGCTTCCGCCTGTTACTAATGCTACTTTTGTACTCATTTTTTAATCGTTTTTTGTTGATGCAAAGTTGCACAAATACCAAAAAACAGATGTAGCCGAATCTATCTTTGTTGTAGTCAAAAATAGATTTGTTATTAAGTCTATTTTTTTAACTATTCTTCAATCCTTAATGGTTCAATATTTTTAAAAACGATTAAAAACTTAAGGGTCATTAAGACTATGTTTTTTCATACATACACTTTTATGAAAAAACTTCTTAGTTAAATCCCGACCGAAATGCCACCGGACTTTGATTGGTTAATAACTTAACCCAAAGGATAATTTCGGATGAAATCGGGATGAAAATACAAAACAAAACCTGCATAGCCTTTTGTATTTTCGGGTGCAACAACCATTTGCAGGGGTTTCAAAAATTCCAATCTACCTTCTTCAAAATCGTAAAATCCCTGTCCGTATTTTGTTTTTCCTTTGAAAGTATTTAGTATATGGTTAGCGTTGCCTATACTAGTGGCTGCGTAGAATAACATGATAATTCTAGGATAGCTTTAGTGGAGGAATGAAGATGTTAATAAATTATTTAGAATAAATCCATATAATATAATATCTTTGCACTTATTAATCAACTGATCATAGAGGTGGCAAAGAAAAGGCTTTTTTTTCAGAAAAAAGATGCGGAGGAATGGCTTGACGAAAAGTTTTTTAAAGAACTTTTCGACCACTATTGGCCAAATTTATTCGGATTTTGCTGTTACCATATACAAGATGAAGAAGTATCTAGGGAAATAGTACAAGATCTTTTTTTGTCGTTATGGGAAAGACGTAATCAACTGATCATCAATGTCAACATTGGGCATTATCTTTATCGCGCAGCTCGATTGCAGATTGTTCGATTTCATCGTGACCAGATATACGAGCGTCAGCGTATAGATAACGTAACAACCTTTTTTAGCCAAACGGCAAATAATACGGAGGAGCGTGTATACGCTCGTGATCTTGATCGTTATATAGCAGAAGTAGTAGATACATTGCCACCCAAATGCCGGAAGGTGTACCTCATGAGTAGACGTGACGGCCTTTCTATCTCCGAAATTGCCAATGCACTAAACCTATCTATAAAGACGGTAGAGGCCCATCTGACTAAAGCTTTACGCCATTTGCGAACGGAGCTAAGGGCAGCTGAAGTCTAACTTTTCTACCGGATCATCAATTTTTTTTTCCTTTAGACTAAGGGTAAACAGCTGTTGAAGGAACTGTTTTGCGTAAAATTAGGAAAGATGGATAAGATTGACCCGGATCTATTACGCAGATACGTGCAACAGCATTGTACAGCGCAGGAACGTGATGAAGTAGAAGCGTGGATGCGGGCTGGTGAGCCAAACGATTCCTTTGTGTCCGGCAATACAAAACGTACGAAGTTGAAGGACGAGGTTTGGATGCAACTGGTGCAAGCGAGAAATAAGCCGGTGCCATCGCGTTCGCGGCGTATTTCGCAGAAGGTTGCCTTATTTGGGGTAGCAGCGGTTGTGCTTACCTTAGTTTTCGTTTACCCTCTTTTGAAAGAGAAAATTGGGCCTAAGCAAGAACAAGTGGCTTATGAACTGGTTGAAGTGCCTTATGGTAAAAAGAAGAAACTACGTATGGCAGACGGAACACTGGTTCACTTGAACTCGGGAAGTGTATTTCGTTATCCAACTCGTTTTGAAAGAAAACAACGACTTGTTTTTCTGCGGGGTGAAGGGTTTTTTGAGGTGGCGAAAGATGAAAAAAGACCTTTCCTAATTAGCACAGAACGTTCTTTGACGAGGGTATTGGGTACACGGTTTAACCTTCGCGATTATGCTGCTGAGCAAACACCGAAAATTACGCTCTTGGAAGGCATGGTGGCTTATTCGGGTAGGGATGGTAAAAATCCGATGCTGGTAAAGGCGCATGAAGAAGCCTTTTGGACGGGTAAGGTATGGGCGAAACGTGTGGTTAACGGATCCCACACAGCTGATTGGAAAGATAATGTGATCCATTTAGAGAACTTAACCTTAGCAGAAGCGGTACCTGTATTGGAGCGTTGGTACAATGTTAAAATAGATTTCGATCCTAACCTTGCTGCTTTGCAGCTGAATGGAAGTTTCCAGAATCCACCCTTGGAAAAACTGTTAAAAGATATCAGCTACATTACCAATATTCAATATACATTAAAAAATCGACATGTTTTACTTCATCATTAGCTAATGAATACACGCTTTCCGCCCTAATTTACGAATAAAATTCCCGGTGCATCGTCGCCAAACTGAACACCGGGTTTGCAATAGACTTCATTATTCAATCCATTACAATGCTTCAAAAATATGAACTTTTTGTTATTACTTTCTTTTTTTTAAATTAAACAAATTAATTATTCGTATCGGCCTGACGGTTTATTTATGGTGCGCTTTCCAAACTGCTTTTGCACAAACGGATGTTTTACACCAGCGGCTATCTATCGAATTGGGCGAAACGACATTAGGCAACGCTTTTCAAGTGCTGGAACAGGAAACGGGCTATCGGCTGCTCTATAGTCCGAGTTTGATTAAGCCTGACCAGACCTTACAGGTTTCCTTTAAACAAACACCATTACAGGAGATTCTGGAAAGTATGCTTTGGTTTAAATGTGATGCGGAATGGCGTAGCGGTATCCAACACGGCAGGCCCATTATATGGTGATAATATTGAACAGGTAGATGTGCTAAAAGGTCCGGCCTCTATCCAATACGGGGATATTGCTCCGGGATCTGTCATGAATCTGGTGACCAAGAAGCCCCTGTATTATGACTATAAGCGCTTGGAAATGAAACTAGGGGAGCATGGTCTACTGCGCCCAACGATTGATGTAAGTGGCCCTTTAAATGCCGGTAAAACAGTGCTGTTTAGATTGAATTCATCTTTGGAGAAGTCGAACAGCTTCCGAGACGAAATTAATAACCAGACCTTTCTATTTGCACCGACGATTACGTGGAAGATTACGCCGAAGTTGTCCTGGAATATAGAAGGGGTGTATAATAACGATAATCGTACAGCAGATCCCGGTATTATATCACCTGATAACACCTATGAAGGATTATCCAAACTTCGTTTTAATACGTTTTTGGGCGAACCGGCAAATGTATATCGGAGTACAGATGAAAACCTTTTTTCTACCTTATCATATCAATTATCGGATAATTGGAAAATTCGAAACATAACGTATTATACGAAAGCTACCCGTGGTTATGGATGGATGTCTTTTGATCTAAACAGTTTAAGTGATAGCGGATATGTAGACCGCAATTATTCCGCTGAAACGGGAAAGTACACCGGCTGGGGTACAACGGTAGACCTCTTGGGTACCATCAATTGGGGGCTTACCCGCCACCATGTGCTGGTAGGAGGGGAATACCTGTATGATGATCGCGATCGTTCGTTATCCGGATGGGGAAAATTAGATGAACCGATTAATGTATATAACCCCATCTATGGCCAATCGACACTCATTATTGATAATCAGGGTACACCTGGAGATCCTTCCTCTAACCGAAAGCGCCTGGGTGCTTATGTGCAGGATCAGATTGCGTTACTACATGATCGGTTGCAGTTGCTGTTAGGGGTGCGGATGAACCATATCGAACGAGCCTCAACATGGTCAACAGGCGATGTTCCGGATGTTTATAAACCGGATAAACAAACCATTTTTAATCCGCGTTTCGGTGTCTTGGTTAAACCGGTAGATTGGCTGTCGGTATTCTCTTCATACACCAACTCGTTTGAAATGAATGGACAGAATAGAATAACCGGTGAGTTGCTCGATCCATCAGATGCACACCAATACGAAGTAGGCTTTAAGACAAGTTTGCTGCAAGATCGCTTTGGATTAACCCTAGCTACATTTAAAATCGATAAAAAGAACATTAGTGGCTATGTAACCGGTTTAACGGCGCCTCCAACCTTTGAACATACGAATTATAGTCCGGAAAGCGGAACGGCTTCTTATTCGGGAGCTAACCATCAAAGTAAGGGTTTAGAGCTTGATATCAATGGCCGTATCATCCCGGATTTGTTTATCAATGCAGCATTTTCCTATATCGACGCAAAAATAGTAGACGATCCGGCTTATCCTTCCGGCAATCAGTTGGGAGGTTCACCAAAGGTAATTGCTAACCTGTGGCTTAATTATAGTTTTAATAAGACTGTGTTAAAGGGATTCGATGTTGGGGGTGGTTATTCCTTTAGAAGTAAAAATTATGCTACCAGCTATAACCTGCCCACCGAGCGCGTTCCGAACTATGGAACGGTGGATGTTACGCTGGGATATGCCTTTAAGAATTTCTTTACCCGCTTGAATGTCAGTAATATTACAAATGAGAAAAGCTATACGTATGGGATGTATGGTGGATATTACCCATTATGGACACGTCGGGCAGTACTGAGCATAGGCTTTAACATGTAGGAAATGCGGATTAAAAAAAGGCTGCTTGCATTGAATTTATGGCTTCATCGGTGGCTTGGCCTGTCTTCCGGGTTGGTGGTATTTATCGTTGGTTTGACAGGCTGTGTACTGACCTTTCAGAAAGAAATAGAAGATTGGATGGAGCCATATCGGCTGATTGAGGAAGAACATTATAGGCCATTGCGACCACAGTATTTACTGCGCCCTCTTTTGGATAGTGTTGACACGATAAATATGATGGCTATTAACTATCTTGGTACGGGCAGAACGGCAGTTGCATTGTATGAAACAAGGGAAGGCGAACGATATCAAGCCTTTATTCACCCTGCAACGGGGAATATCAAGCACATCAAACGCCAGCAGATAAGTTTTTTTATGGTTATGCTGCAGTTGCATGTACGTTTGTTGATTCCAGGGGAAATCGGACAATATATTGTTTCCTATGCTACATTGATCTTTATGGTGCTGCTATTGGGAGGTATGATTCTTTGGTGGCCAAAGAAGTGGAAAGGAAAAATGCTGAAAAACAGTTTATGGGTGAATTGGAAAGCTAAAACGAAAAGGTTGAATTATGATCTGCATAACGTGTATGGGTTTTATGCCTTTTTGCCTGCTCTGGTAATTGCTTTTACAGGAGTATTTATTAGTGTGAGTTGGCTAAATAAATCGGTATACCGAATTGCAAGTAAGGGCCAGGTACTCCCGGAACGGACAATGCCCCATAGTACAATAGTACCTGGAGAGATGGGCTTAACCGGTTTGGAAGCGGTTGATTCGGTGTGGTTTTTGTTGGGTAGCCATAAGCATCAGGCATCTTATGCGCTTAGCTTTATTGTGCCGCAGAAACCAGATGATGTGGTTACGGTTACCGATAACCCGGATCCTGAAACTGCTCGTTTGGCTGTTATCAGACATTTCGATCGCTATTCTTTCCGACCTATACCCATGCCGCATTATTGGCAAAAAGAATATGAATCGAGTAATTTTGGTGATCTCATAGGACGTTATAACTTTGATATTCATGTTGGCCGAATAGGAGGTATGCCCGGTAAATTTCTGGCCTTTATGGCCTCTTTAGTTTGTACATCATTACCAATTACCGGATTTTTTATCTGGTTTAATCGGAGAAAGGGTAAACGGAAAAGGCTTTTCTAATAGAAAAAAAGCCTTGGCTATCAGGTTGGAAGCTCCTTTTTTGTCTCCATAGGAATAATTACCATCGATCCGGATGGGGCAACCGCTGTTTGTAAACGCAATCCCATTTTTTAAGGCAAGTGAAATTAGCTATACTTGTGTAAATTTTGGGCTAAACGATGGATAAAAAGAAAAGTAGTTCCTTGTCTGGAGTTAAAGAAATTGCCAGAAGAGCAAATGTGTCAATAGCCACGGTAGATCGGGTGATCCATAACCGAAAAGGGGTTTCGCAGGAAACAAAAGACAAAATTAATGAAATTATAAAAGAAATCGGTTTTCAACCGAATATTTTGGCCAGTCGCCTAGCTTCAAAAAAGACCAATCGCTTTTTGGTCATTATACCGCAATCTGCCGAAAACGAATATTGGGAAGCCTGTAATAAAGGGATAGACCGCTCGTATGCAGAAATCAAGCAATATGGAATTAGTGTTGATAAACGATTCTATGATTTAGATAACAAACAATCTTTTGTAAAGCTGGTGGATAGCACGTCCATCGTTCCTTATGATGGCGTATTATTGGCCCCATCGTTTTTTGATGAAGGGGTACGCTTAGCCAGTAGGTGTAAGGAAAATAACATTCCACTAGTTTTTGTGAATTCAGACATTCCGGGTGAAGATAGCTTGTCTTATATTGGTCCGGATTTGTACAAAAGTGGTCGGCAGGCAGCCAGTTTAATTAATTTCGGCATACAAAAAGGGAAGGTATTAATTGTTAATATTTCTAAGGAGATTGATACCTATCACCATTTGCTGCGTAAAGAAGATGGATTCAGAGCATACTTCAATGATTTACCCAGCAAACAACCAGCACTAATAAAGCTGGATATTCGCGATACGCGCGAAGAGATAATTGAAAAGATGGTGGATGAATGTTTACAGCAGCACCCAAATATCGAAGCTGTATTTGTAACCAACTCACGCGTAAGGGTGATTGCACGATATTTTGAAAAACAGCACATCGATAAAATTTTAGTAGGCTATGACGTGATTAAGGATAATGTGCACTATTTAAAACAAGGTGTTATCGATTTCCTGATTGGGCAGAAACCTGAAGAACAGGGGTACCGTGGTTTAACAAGTCTTTTTCAACATACGGTTATCGGAACAAATATTCCTAAATATTGTTTTATGCCTATTGACATTATTACTAAAGAAAACGTTGAGTTTTACCGGAATTAGGCCTTTAAAGCCGGTTATTAAACCAATTTTAACCATAAGCGATAGAAAATTGTAGAAAAAATTTGCAACTGCAAAATTTATTGCTTTACTTAGCGTGTACGTTACCGCTTATAAATCGAAAAATTCTACTGAGGTCTTGAAAAGTGTGAAAAGTATGGTCTAAAAGCCAAACTTTTTTTAATATTAAATAACGGGTACGTACACGTTAATGAAAATCTTAAATAAATGCTGTATGAATAGAAGAAAATTCATTAGTAATGCTTCGGTTGCACTTACCATGGCAGGAGCATTTTCGGGAGATCTGCTCGCTGCAGTAAACCCGCAAACTTCACCGAAACGTATTGGTATTATCGGCTTGGATACGTCACACAGTATCGCATTCACGAAGGCCCTGAATGGTGAATCACCAAAGCCGGAGTTTGCTAATTTCCGTATCGTTGCGGCTTACCCTTATGGTAGTAAAACCATTGAGAGTAGTGCAACGCGAATTCCGGGATACATCGATGAGGTGAAGAAATTGGGGGTAAAGATAGTAGACTCCATCGAGGCACTGCTGGAAACGGTCGATTATGTACTGCTCGAAACGAATGATGGGACCTTGCATTTGGAACAGGCTTTACCGGTAATCAAGGCTAAAAAGCCTGTTTTTATTGATAAACCGATTGCTGCTTCCTTAAAAGATGTACAGGCCATTTATGAGACAGCTCATAAAGCGGGGGTGCCGATATTTTCTGCTTCTTCACTGCGCTATATGGATACGGTGCAACAGGCGATTCACGGTAAGGTTGGTAAGGTTCTAGGGGCCGACACCTATAGTCCGGCAACCTTGGAACCACATCATCCGGATTTTTTCTGGTATGGCATCCATGGGATTGAAATGCTGATCGCCTTAATGGGAACGGGTTGCAAACAGGTATCTCGGGTGCATACGGATGGTACCGATGTAGTGGTAGGGGTATGGAACGATGGGCGTATCGGTACCTTTAGGGGTACACGTACCGGAAAACACACATACGGCGGAACAGTGTATGGCGAGAATGGAGACCTTACTTTAGGGCCTTATGATGGTTATGATGCGCTGCTGGTGCAGATTATACAGTTTTTTATTTCGGGCAAATCGCCGATAGATGAACGGGAAACCATGGAGATCTACGCATTTATGGAGGCTGCTGACCAGAGTAAACAGGCAAATGGAAAGGTGATTCAATTGGCCCATCTGTAATTTGCCTTTTACGTTTTTCAAATCAATACGATTATGGGGTATACAAGACGAAAATTTATTCAAAACACGACTTTACTTGGTGCAGGAACGGCCTTAGCATGGCCCTTTTCTACCAGTTTTGCAGAGGCTACGGCAAAGCCGGCCTTACTTGGAGGGGCACCCTTGATGGAGGTTAAAAAATGGCCAACTTGGCCACGCTGGGTATCGGCTGCAGACGAGTCGAAAATCATAGACGTATTGCGCAGCGGCGTATGGTCGCGGGCGGATAAAACGGATGCCTTTGAAAAACATTGGGCGCAGACCATCGGTACGAAACGTTGTTTAACGGTGGTAAATGGTACCAATGCGCTGATTACTACACTGGCAAATTTGGGTGTGGGTGCTGGCGATGAGGTCATTGTGCCGCCTTACACCTTCATTGCAACGGTTATGGCTGTCTTGGCAGTTGGTGCAATGCCTGTTTTTGTAGATGTGGAATTGGATACATTCTTAATTGATCCAAGCCGGGTGGAGGAAAAAATTACCGCTCAAACGAAAGCCATGATCCCGGTGCATATCGCAGGTTTGCCAGCGGATATGGATCGCCTGCTGGCACTGGCAAAAAAACATCACTTGCTGGTGGTAGAAGATGCCTGTCAGGCTCATCTGGCGGCATATAGGGGCAAGCTAGTGGGATCGCTCGGAGATGCGGGTTGCTTTAGCTTTCAAAATTCAAAGAACATGGCAATAGGTGAGGGGGGAGCAATCACGTCTAATAATGACGCTTTTATGGATAGATGTTATTCTTATCATAATTTGGGCTTACCTTATGGCAGTGCGGTGGGCACTGTAACTTCTGGAAGCGTGATCGCAGGGACAAAGGTGCGTTTTACGGAGTATCAAGCAGCCATCGGTATAGCGATGCTTCATCGTTTAGAGGAAGAGACGAGGCTTCGAAACGAAAATGCCGCCTATTTACATCGTTTGCTGGCGGATATCCAAGGTGTACATCCCTATCGTTTATACGAGGGCGTTACCCGTGGTGCCTACCACCTCTTTCCTTTTCGCTTGGATAAAGAGGAGTTTAAAGGACTGTCGCGCGATCTTTTTCTAAAAGCGCTTCAGGCAGAAGGTGTTCCGTGCAGTGCTGGTTATGCCACGTTAACCGACAAACCTTACTTGGCTAGCGCCTTTAGCGAGCGCCGTTTTGTACAGGCCTATCCAAAGGAAATGCTCGATTTTAACGGTTTTGTGGAACGGAATCGTTGTCCAAATAATGAAAAATTATGTCAGGAACAGGCGGTGTGGTTTACACAAAACTTGTTGCTGGGTACGAAAACAGATATGGAAGGCATAGCTGCCGCTATCCGGCGCATCTATGACCATGCAGAGGCCATTAAAAAAGCTTGAGTAATGAAAAGATTGCAATCATGTATAACGCTTGCCTGCCTCATCTGCTGCTGTGCCGTTATAGGTCGGGCACGGCCGCTGCAACAAGACTTCTGGAAAGTAGGCTTGGCGAAGAGTATTATTACACCTAAACAACCGATGTGGATGGCCGGTTACGCTACTCGGAATAAACCTGCCGAGGGTACAATGCACGATTTATGGGCGAAGGCGGCTGCTTTTCAGGATGCCTCCGGCAAACGTTGGGTGTGCGTGAGCACTGATTTACTCGGTATCCCGCGGGATTTGGAAATAGCAGTTTGCACGGCCGCCGAAAAGCGATTTGGCTTGCCGAGAGCGGCCATTTTATTGAATAGTTCGCATACACATTCGGCACCGGTGTTACAGGGTGCATTACAGGATATTTACGTATTGGATGAGCAGGAAAAGCAGAAGATTGCGGATTACTCGACATGGCTGTGTCAGGAATTACTGGATTTAATCAGCCGAGCATTAGGTGATATGAAGGAGGCACAGGTGGCTATCGGAAAGGGATATGTTCGCTTTGGGGTAAACCGCAGAAATAATAAGGAAGCGGATCTAGTAGACCTGCCTGCACTAAATGGACCGAGCGATTACAGTGTACCCCTAATAAGGGTGACCGACCGTAAGGGGAATTTGATGGCCTTGCTTTTTAGTTATGCTTGCCACGCAACAGTATTGGATGGTTACCAGTGGAGTGGCGATTATGTGGGATTTGCACAATTGGAGTTGGAAAAGAAATATGCGGGATGCCAGGCGATGTTTCTGCAGGGGGCGGGGGCGGACCAAAATCCATTGCCCCGAAAATCGATAGGCAGAGCACAACAATATGGAAAGGAATTAGCGGCCGCTGTGGAGCAGGTATTGGATGATCGTTTATGCCAGCCACTTAAACCAAAGGTAAGCCTTGCTTTTGAAGAGATAGCACTTCCACTAGAGGTTAAGGATCAACGCTATTATGCAGAAATAAGCTCGTCTGCTACACAACCATTTTATGCAAAAACGTGGGCTAAGCGGATGTTGCAACGCTTGCAAAACGGTGAGGTTCTAGAGCAACATTACCCATATCCGATTCAGTGCATTGTGTTAGATCAGCAATTAATCTTTGCTTTGGGAGGTGAACTAACAGTGCAATATGCCTTGGATTTAAAAAAGATTTTTGGTCGCGAAACAGTCGTATTTGGATATAGCAATGATGTGATGGCGTATATCCCATCCGAAGTGATTTTGAAGGAAGGAGGTTATGAAGGGGAAAGTTCGCAGCTGGTTTATGGCCGACCGGCTAAATGGCAAGTGGGCATTGAAAAACGAATAATAGATGCTTGTGTGCAATTGCAGCATCAACTGGAAAAAAGATGATCGGTATACCGTTAAGCAGACGCACCGATAGAATAAAAGCGGGTAACGATAAAACGTACAAAGAATGGGAAAATAAGCAGTAATCATGTCATAAAAAGAGGGGTATGTGTTGACCCCCTCCTTCTATTTAAATAGTTAAACCGGTATCCATTGGCAGATGAATACTGGCGATGTTAACTTAAATCGCTTCAAATTTATGAAAAAAAGATGTTTTATGCTGATGTTAATGAATTTATTGGTGTTCTTAACCTTTAATTCAGTAGCATCTAACAATCCTACTTGGCTAACCCCGACCACAAAATTTACAGAAGCAGATAGGCAGCTTCAACAGCAATTGAAAGGATTGGTGGTCGACACTAAAGGTCAGCCAATCTCCGGTGTAACGGTCACCGTAAAGGGAACGGGCATTGTTTTGGGCACCGATATCGAAGGACATTTTGTTTTAGATAAGGTTGCGTCAAATGCTGTGCTGGTGCTGAAAAGTATGGGCTATAAGATGCAAGAAGTAGCGGTAGCGGGTAAAAAAGAGCTACGCATTGTAATGGAAGATGATGTAGCAGGACTGGATGAAGTAATTGTGGTGGGATATGGAACGGCAAAGAAAAGCGACTTGACCGGCGCTGTCGCCCGTGTAAGCGCGAGCGACTTTCAAGATCAAGGCACAACACAGCTGACGGATATGCTGGCAGGTACGGTGGCGGGTTTTCAAGCAAACCAAAGTACTTCAGCCTCTGGCGGAAGCTCAATGGAAATTAGAGGGGTAAACTCCATTAATGCGTCTACTTCTCCGATGATTGTGCTGGACGGGGTGATCTATAATGGTGATATTGCCGACATTAATCCGAATGATATCGAATCGATCGATATTTTGAAAGATGCCAGCTCGGCAGCAGTATACGGTGCACGTGCCGCTAATGGGGTAATGCTGGTAACTACAAAAAAGGGATTAACCGGGAAACCGACCATTAACTTTTCAACTAAACAAGGACTTACACAGGCAACATCCACTGATTTTGGTGCTCGAGATCCGGAAAATTACATTAACTACCGGCGTGATTTTCTGCGAACACTCGGCAATACGGTACCTGCCTATTATTATGATAACCCGAGCGCCTTGACGGATGGCGTAACGCTTGAGCAATGGCGTAGTGCGAGCAATAACCCGAATCCGGATAATACAAAGGAATGGTTAAGTCGACTTAATTTTTTCCCACCAGAGATTGAAAGCTATTTGTCGGGAAATACGGTGAATTGGACAGATGAGGTACTGAAGACAGCTAGAAGGCAGGAGTATGATGTGAGTATTAATGGAGGGAGCGACCGCATGAAATACTACTGGTCATTGGGTTATTTGGATAATGAGGGAATCATTATTGGCGATAAATACAATACCGTTCGTGCACGGATTAACCTGGATACGAAGATAACCGACTGGTTTAATGTGGGTATTAATGCACAATATGCCTATCGTAACCAAGGATCGGTACCGGCAAACCTGAACCAGATGAGTGCGGTAAGTCCATTTGCTTCGATTTATGAAGCTGATGGGACGATTAATTTTTATCCGCATGGCTACATCTCTCCAAATCCGTTGCTCAATACACTCGGTCAAGACCGGAGTAATAATGTGCAAACCTTATTTGCTTCCCTTTACGGTGAATTGAAATTACCCTTCGGGATTACGTACCGTCTGTCTTTTCAACCGCGTACAAAATTGGATAAAGACTATAATTTCTGGTCTACAGAGACTATTACCGGACGCGAAACTTACAGTAATGGCTATGCAACACGGGAAGATTTTTCATCTTTTGAGTGGATGATTGATAATTTATTGAAATGGAACAAAACCTTTGGCATACATAGTTTCGATGTGACCCTTTTGTATAATGCAGAAAAATATAGATCATGGAGCTCTAATATGGGAAACCAGTCGTTCCAGCCGAGTCCGACTTTAGGCTATGGGGGTTTGCAATTTGGAAATAATCCATCTGTAAATACCAATGATACGAAATATACAGGGGACGGTTTAATGGCTCGGGTGAATTATGCTTTAATGGAAAAGTATTTGGTAACAGCCTCTGTGCGGCGTGATGGCTTTAGTGGTTTTGGTCAGGAAAACCCCTATGCAACCTTTCCTGCAGCAGCGATAGCCTGGCAAGTGCATAAAGAAAAGTTTTTTCATGTGCCCGCAGTTAATCAATTGAAATTGCGAGCATCTTGGGGTAAAAATGGAAACCGTGATATCGGTCCGTATGCCTCATTTGCACAAATGGAATCGGTTCAATATTATGATGGAAGCAACCAGATAGTCGGCATCTACACATCAACACTTTCCAATCCGGCATTGTCATGGGAAGAAACCGAATCACTGAATTTTGGGATAGATGCGGCATTATTTAATAATCGCTTTAGCTTAACGGCAGAGTTTTATAATGCCAAAACCAATAAATTGCTGGTGAATCGTTCTTTACCAACCATTACGGGTTTTGATAATGTTACCACCAATATTGGTTCTTTAGCGAATAAGGGTTTTGAGTTGACACTCAATAGCTTGAATATGCAAGGGCCTAATTTTACATGGCGATCGGTCTTGAATTTTTCGCTAAACCGGAATAAAATTAACAGTCTCTTTGGTGAAATGGGTTCGTACACCTTGGCGGGTAAAACGCTAACAGGGGAAATTCCGGATTATTCCAACAAATGGTTTGTAGGGCAGCCACTGGATGTCATCTGGGATTATCAGGTGAATGGTATATGGCAACAGGAGGAAGCGGAAGAGGCTGCTAAATATGGTTTGCAGCCAGGCGATTTTAAGGTAACCGACTTGGATGGAAATTATCGCTATGAGGCGTTGCAGGATAAACAGTTTATTGGTTTCAGTGCGCCCCGTTATCTGTTAGGCTTACGCAATGAGTTTACCTTTCTGAAGAATTTCAGTGCGAGCATTTTTCTACGGGCCGATTTAGGACACAAACGTAAATTTAATGAAATTGTAGCCGATTACTCGATGAATGATCGGCAAAGTTCGGCCAATTTCCAGTACTGGACACCGGAAAATAGATCGAATGAATATCCTAAATTAAGCAGAAACATGACCGTTTTTGGCGGAAACCTTATCCCTTACTTTAACACCGCTTTCTTGCGCGTACAGGATGTTACGCTTTCCTACACCTTTCCACCAACATGGATAGAACGGTTTAAAGCGAAAAATGTACGTATATTTTTCTCGGCCAGAAACCTGTTGACGATATCGGATTGGCCGGGTTGGGATCCCGAATCGGGTAATGTGCCGATGCCCAAGTTGTTTACGTTGGGTTTGAATGCTGCACTTTAATGAAATACGGAATGACAAAATTAATGGTTATGGCTCATTTAAGAAAAACACGTGATATGCTGCTTCTGCTGGCAGTTGTTTTAGTAATAGGTGCTTGTTCCAAAAGTTTTTTGGAACCTGAACCCTTGTCTTTTTTTACTCCTGAAAATGTTTTTGTGAATAAAGAGGGGTATCAGGCGTTGTTGGTAACGATGCGTAAAGACCTTACCCGCGAGCAGACGGGTCAGAAAAACTTTTTAGCACATCAATGGGCTGCTTCAGAAGCGGGGGTACCTTGGCTTCAAATGGATTTTACACGCCTAACACCCAATAGTGATACGTATCAGCAATTCGTTAATCAGATTAACGATATTTTCGAAATGGTACGTAATGCTAATACGGTGATTAGCCGCATTGATGATATTGAATGGGCTAGTGAGACCGACCGGAATGGGATTTTGGCAGAGGCCTTGTGGCATCGGGCATATTGGTATTATCGCTTAATCGGTAATTATGGTGATTTGCCTTTTGTTCAAGAAGAAGTGCGCAGCGCACGCGTAGATTTTAAGACCCATAGCCGCTGGGCAATCTTGGATAAAATCCAGGCGGATCTTGAATTTGCTGTGCAGTGGATGCCTGTATCTGCCGCTGCTGGTGTGCCCTCAAAGGGGGCGGCAAACCACCTCTTAACTAAGGTTTATTTAGCAAATATGGAGTTTGATAAGGCAGTGGAAGCGGCTTCTGCGGTTATTAATGGGCCTTATGCTTTGATGAAAAATCGTTTTGGCATCGATGCGGCTGATCCGGCGAAGAATGTTATTTGGGATTTACACCGACCAGAAAATAAAAATCTTACCGAAAATAAGGAGACGATACTGGCTTTTGTTGATCGTTGGGAAGCGCCTGTGGAAGCGCGTTCTCCAGGGCTGTTTACCATGCGCGTATATAATTGTGCCTGGTATAACAATACACTAGCAAAGGATAAGGATGGCAATTTGGGAATGATTGATAAAGGGCCTTTATACGATTCATTAGGACGGGGAAATCCGGATGTGGCCTTAAGTGATTACCATAGCTATACCATATGGAAAGATGGTGATTACAATAGTAAGAACACACCAGACTTGCGTAGGGCAGATGTAAACTGGTGGGATCGCGATGAGCTATTTTATAATAATCCGGCCTCTAGCCAATACGGACAGCCGTTTGACCCACAAAATATGGATAACCCAAGTGAGTATTGGGCGCGTATTTATGCTATGCCTTTTTACAAAACCTATGTGCCGAATAAGCCAGACCAGGCAGGAGTACCATACGGAAGCAACGGCGATTGGTATTTGTTTCGTTTAGCAGAGACCTATTTACTACGAGCGGAAGCCTACCTATGGCTAGGACAAAATGAACTGGCTGCCCAAGACATCAATCAAGTTAGAAGTCGGGCGCATGCATCGTTAATATCGGCTGCCGAGGTAACGATCGACTTTATTTTCGATGAACGGGCGCGTGAGCTTTTTGCAGAAGAACCACGTCAAAATGAATTGAACCGGGTATCTTACATTTTAGCGGCCCGCAATGAAAGAGGCTATAGCTTGTCGAATATCCATCAAAAAAATTGGTTTTATGACCGTGTGCGCAACCTGAATAACTTTTATGACCACTATGGTGAGGTAACGCAGCTAGGGCAAAGTCCGCGTATTGAGCCTTACCATTTTCAATGGCCTATTGATGATAATATCATTACGGCAAATACATTAGGAAGGATTAATCAAAATGAGGGCTATGTGGGTGCGGAGAACAACGAACCACCATTAGAGGTGGTTGAATAAAAATAACTATGGAACAATTAGAAGAAATCATGAACATTACGTTGAGGGCAAAAACCTATTATTCTGGTTTTCAGCACGCACATGATACATACAATGCAATCAGTAAAGCAAGTGACGGTAATATTTACTATATCCTTTCTTCCGAGCGTTTAGAGGAGGGAGGGAAACTATATGTGTTTGATCCACTGAAGGAAGAAACAAGATTATTAGCAGATCTGACCGAGATTTGTGGTGAAGCCGATAAAAAAACCGTGCCCCAAGGAAAATCACATGCACGGTTTTATGAATATGAGGGGAAACTGTTTTTTTCCACGCATGTGGGATATTATGAAATGATTGAGGGAATGGAGCGACTTCCGATGCGCGTTCCAGAAGGTTTTGCGCGTTATCCTGGCGGACATATACTCAGTTATGATATCACAAACGGTACGTTTACCGATTGGGCCATTGCACCCGCTGGGGAGGGAATTGTGGCTATGCACATGGACGTAATTCGAGGGCAACTATTTTGTATAACATGGCCCACGGGTTTATTCTTGCATTTTGATGTAAAAACGAAACAACTGATTAACCTAGGGCCAGTATCGGCAAATGGGGAGGCTGGTAAACCTGGAGCAGACTTCCGCACATTATGCCGTTCTATACTGGTCGATTCGGCAGGAAAGGCATATTTCAGTACGGCAGAAGGTTTGGTGTTTTGCTATGATACCGCAAAAAGGTCATTGCAGCAACTGGATGTGGATCTTCGTCTAGACTATTTGGGTACCTACGATGCTACCCGGCCGGGTTCAATGGCGTATAATTGGCGGAAGATCTTTTGGTATGAACCCGAACAGGTTGCTTATGGCATACATGGCAATTCGGGTTACCTGTTTCGCTTTGATCCAAAGAAATCGCATATCGAACTCGTACAACGGATTGCTTCGGAAGCTTCGCAACGTTGCGGTATGTTTGATCAGTTTAGCTATGGATATTTGGGATTTCAGCTTGGACCGGACGGCGAAACAATTTATTACCTTACGGGAAGTCCTATTTTTAAGAATGGCAAACGGGTTAAAGGTGTGGAAACGCTAGCGAAGGGTGGATCAAAAGGGCAAGAATACCTGCATTTGATTACCTATCATATCCCTAGCGCTACTTACCGCGATCATGGCGCTATCTTTTACGAAAATGGCGAATGGCCGTCATATGTAAATGCAATTGCTGTAGGCAATGCTAGCACGGTATACACCTTGGGTCGTATGCTACACGAAGGGAGAGAAATCGCCGATTTAATTGTTATTAGTAGACCAACAGAAGGATAAAAATGGTCAATTTACGTCAAAGGTGAGATCTCTCGACTAGGCTCGGAATGATGAAGTGCTTCACTGGAGATAATGGTAGGGAATTTTGTAGATACGTTCAAATAAAATAAACCAAGACCTATATGAAATAGGTTAAATAGCTATATATATCAAAATGGATGAATCGATGAATAAAAAATCAAATTCGAGAAGAACTTTCCTGAAGCACGCAACGGTTTTGGGAACTGGTGTTGCCGTTGGCGGCATTCTGCCGGGATTTAGTGCAAAGAGTTATGGCCGGATAATAGGGGCCAATGAAAAAATAAATGTAGCGATGATGGGAGTAAATTCACGTGGTTTTGCCCTTGCTAGCAACTTTTCATCACAGTCGAATTGCGAAGTCATCTATATTGCCGATGTGGACGAGCGTGCTGCGGCAAAATGCAAAGCCGAAGTGGTTAAAAACCAATCTGCTGCGCCTACCCTGAAAACGGATTTTAGAAAAGCCCTGGAAGATAAGCAGGTGGATGCATTAGTGGTTGCTGCCCCCGATCATTGGCATGCTCCTGCTGCAATATTGGCGTCAAAAGCGGGTAAACATGTGTACTTGGAAAAACCTTGTAGCCATAATCCGCATGAGGGGGAGCTATTGGTCGCAGTAAGTAAGAAATACGGTAATGTCATACAGATGGGTAACCAACGGCGGTCTTGGCCTAAGGTAGCCCAGGCAATCAAGGAATTGCACGAGGGGATTATAGGCAAACCCTATATGGCTAAAACGTGGTATACCAATAATCGGGATACTATCGGCATCGGTAAAAAAACAAAGGTACCCGCTTGGCTAGATTTTGAACTTTGGCAAGGACCAGCTCCCCGAAGGGATTTTCAAGATAATCTGTTGCATTACAACTGGCATTGGTTTTGGCATTGGGGAACCGGGGAAGCACTGAACAACGGAACGCATATGGTTGACCTTGCCCGTTGGGGCCTGCAAGTCGACTTCCCTACACGCGTAACCTCTACCGGCGGAAGGTACCGTTATCAAGACGATTGGGAGACGCCGGATACGCAATTAATTACATGGGATTATGGTGATAAGGGCATGATGAGCTGGGAAGGACGTAGTTGCAATGGACGAACGAATGAGGGCGAATCAGTAGGTGTGATTTTCTATGGTGAAACCGGTGCACTGCAAATTTTGGGAGGTAATGCCTATCAGATTTTTGACTTGAAAAATAAGCTGATCAAAGAGGTAAAGAACGATGTCGCCATTGACCCAAGAAATAAAACAAGTCCGTCACAATCGTTAGACGCAATCCATATCCAGAATTTCTTCGACGGCATAAAGAAAGGGGCACCACTTGCGGCGGATATTTCCAGTGGCTATATCAGTACTGTATTGGTCCAGATAGGAAATATTGCGCAAAGAACTAGCGGACTATTAGAAATTGATTCCAGTAATGGGCATATTCTACACGATGAAGAGGCACAGCAATATTGGAAGCGTACCTATGAAAAAGGTTGGGAACCGACATTGTCGTAGTGAAAACCCTATCGCTGGCACGACAAGGTTTATGGCTTTTGTGATGGTTTAATCAAACGATAAAATGAAATAAATGAAAGATGCTGTAGAAACAAGGGATGTACATGGGCTCTCCCCAAGCCAGTTAAAAATATCGATGGGTATCATCGGTGGAATGTTTTTTGTATTCGGGTTTCTATCTTGGATCAATGCGATTTTAATTCCGTATTTTAAGATCGCTTGCGAATTAAGCCATTTTGAATCGTATTTTGTTGCCTTCGCATTTTATATTGCTTATTTTGTGATGTCGGTACCGGCATCGTATTTACTTAAAGTTGCCGGTTTTAAAAAAGGTATGATGGTTGGTTTCTTTGCCTTAGCATTAGGAGCCTTTATCTTTGTCCCTGCTGCATTAACGCGAACTTACGGTATTTTCTTGGTTGGACTTTTTACCCTCGGAATTGGTCTGGCAATCTTGCAGACGGCAGCTAATCCTTATATTACGATTTTAGGTCCGGCAGAACGTGCCGCCCAACGCATCAGTATCATGGGAATCTGCAATAAGTTTGCCGGTATATTGGCTCCTTTACTCTTTGCTGCAGCGGTATTAAAGCCGACAGACCAAACGCTTTTCGATAGCTTGGCCTCTCTAAGTGATACGGCACGCGCTACTGCATTGGATGCTTTGATTAGGAGGGTGATACTGCCTTATAGTCTAGTAGGGACGTTTTTACTGCTCTTTGGATTAGGAATTCGTTACTCGCCATTACCAGAATTGGATACTGATCAACAGGATACTTCAGCTAATGCGGCTGAACATGATAAAAAGCAGCATATTTTCCATTTTCCTCACTTAATATTGGGGGCGGTAGCTATATTTTTACATGTAGGGACGCAGGTGATCGCCGTGGATACGGTTATTAATTATGCAACCTCTTTTGGAATACAACTTTTAGAAGCAAAGGTTTTTCCCTCATTTACCCTTTTTATTACCATCTGTGGTTACCTCTTAGGTATTGTGTGCATACCCCGCTTTTTTAGTCAGACAACAGCACTTAAACTATGCACAACCTTGGGCTTATGTTTCTCTCTGATGATCTTAGTAGCGAAAGGAATGGTCACGTTCTTAGGACATCAGGTGGATGCATCGGTATGGTTTATTGTGCTGTTGGGATTGCCCAACTCATTGGTTTGGGCAGCGATATGGCCTTTAGCATTAGACGGACTAGGAAGGTTTGTGAAAATTGGCTCATCGCTATTGATTATGGGATTAAGTGGTAATGCCTTGATACCACTGGTTTATGGCTTTTTGGCAGATCGATGGGGGTTGAGGGAAGCTTATGTGTTGTTAATACCTTGCTATCTATACTTAATCTTTTATGCTTTTTGGGGCCACAAGATTAGGTATTGGAAAAAGGAGAAGCGAAAATTGGAACCTGAAACGAAGTCATCGGCTTCGTTGGTGGGTTGAATGATGGACAGTAGACGTATAAATTAAATGCAAAGCAAGAAAATAAAAATAAAAAATGCCCATATCATTACACCCCATCGGATTATACGAAACGGGCAATTGCTCATTGAAGAGGGTAGGATAGTGGATTTTGGGGAGACCGAACTGGAGGTGACAGATGCGCGGATAATAGATGCAAAAGGTTTATACCTCGCGCCGGGTTTTGTCGATATCCATGTACATGGTGGTGGTGGTTGTGATTTTATGGATAACACAGTAGAGGCTTATCAGACAATTGCGAAAACACATGCCCGTTTTGGAACAACGGCTATGGTGCCAACAACCTTAACCAGCGGCAAGGGTGAATTGTTGAAAACACTGGCTATTTTTGATCAGGTAAAATTGCAACAGCCCATGGGTGCAAAATTTATCGGTATGCATATCGAAGGTCCTTACTTTTCCATGAACCAGCGTGGAGCACAAGACCCACGTTATATCCGTGATCCTGATCCAGTAGAGTATACCGAAATATTGGATAGCTCTTCAGCTATTATACGGTGGAGCGCTGCCCCGGAAAGAAAAGGCGCTATTGCTTTTGGTAGCCTGCTGCGAAGAAGAGGCATTTTACCTTCTATTGCACATACCGATGCTGTTTATGATGATGTGATTAAGGCTTATGAGGAAGGGTATACCTTAGCAACCCACTTATATTCCGCCATGTCTGGCGTTACCAGAAAACAGGCTTTCCGCTTTGGTGGAGTGGTCGAAAGTGCATTCCTGTTAACAGGAATGGATGTGGAGATAATTGCTGATGGTAAGCATCTGCCACCGGAATTACTAAAATTGGTGGTTAAAATTAAAGGAATAGAACGTACAGCCTTAATAACGGACGCTATGCGAGGGGCTGCCATGCCCGAGGGGAAAAGCATCCTAGGGAACTTGCACAATGGTATGGAAGTACTGATAGAGGATGGAGTAGCCAAATTGCCCGACAAATCGGGCTTTGCCGGAAGTGTAGCCACCTGTGATCTGCTGGTGAGAAACATGATGCGTTTAGCCGATGTTTCTTTACAAGATGCGGTGCATATGATGACCTTAACTCCCGCACGAATCATCGGTATTGATGGGCAAACCGGATCAATAGCTGTGGGTAAGGATGCCGATCTGGTTCTTTTTGATGAAGAAATTGCGGTAAAGAAGACCTTTGTTTCGGGCAATGTGGTTTATGACGGACAGGTTAATAAACTTATTGATTTATAAATTAATAGATGGTATCTAAACGAATTCAATTAGATCAACTAATTGTTGAATGCTTTGACACGCGCGAAGCACTGGGAGCAGCGGCAGGCAAAGAAGTGTTACATCGGCTGTCAATACTATTGGCCGAAAAGGAAGAAGTTAATATGATTTTTGCGGCGGCACCTTCACAAGTTGAGCTGCTGACCGCCTTGGTTAAGGCTAAACAGCTGGACTGGAACCGTGTTAACGCATTTCATATGGATGAATATGTTGGCTTGGATAAAGTCGCTCCTCAGGGATTTGGTAATTTTCTTGACCGTCATTTATTTGCACACTTACCTTTTAAACGGGTATTTTATCTGACTCCATTTGGAAAATCTGCGGCAAGTGCTTGTGAGGCGTATGCAAATGCGTTACAGGCTTATCCTACCGATATTGTATGCATGGGTATTGGCGAAAATGGACATATTGCCTTTAATGATCCGCACGTTGCCGATTTTGATGATCCGGAATTAGTTAAAATAGTACATCTTGATGAGGCCTGTCGGCAACAGCAAGTAAATGATAAATGTTTCCATACACTCAATGAGGTGCCATCTATGGCACTGACGTTAACAGTACCAGCATTAATGCGTGCACGGTACGCTTTCTGTACCGTACCTGCCGCATCTAAGGCATTAGCGGTATATCGAACCTTGGCTGAACCTATACGGGAAGAATGTCCAGCGTCCATTTTACGAAGACATCCTAAGGCAAAACTATTTGTAGATCGCGATAGCTTTACGCAGTATGCCAATCGAATAAGCAATACTGAAACCAGATAATTGAGGTGCTGTTTTGTCATCTTTTAATCATTCTTGAAAAAAGCGTTGAAATGATTTGTAAGTGTGTATTATGTACACTATCTTTGTATCATTCATAATTTAGGTTTATAATTGGTTAGTTAAGAAGCCTTCAATCTCCCCGGTTGGAGGCTTTTTTTACACCTTAGTTATTTTTTATTATAGGACTGTAGGATAAATTACTGAAGGGAAATAACCGGTCATTCCTCCCGTAGTGAAGGAATCCATTCGATATCTCGATTTCTTTATGCTTCATTCAGCAGGGCGAGAAAAGGTTTTGGTATTTCAAGTAGACGTTCCGATAGTCATTTTTTATGATATAGAGTATATGCTTTTTATTTATTCCGTTTACGAACACCTTTTAGGTGAAAAAGAAATTCAGGCTACATTAAAGGATGAAGTAGAACCCAAATCCTATACCTTACGGATCGTTACGCAGGCTAGGCGATTTATTGGTTTGCCTTTCGGTGGAGGTCTGGTAAAATTGTCAAGGCTTTATGATACGCATGGCCAACTGATTAGTCCTAGAAAATATTCGGCCTCATTGAAAAGCCAGATTAAGGAATTTAAAAAGGAATGCCCAATCCCGTATTTTAAGTTATGGAAGGGCTTTGTCTATGTTCTTGTAGCGCTTGGTGTAGGAAGTTTGATTTTTGGTATAAATAACAAGATAACAAGTAGTCATCGCGAAAATCAGGCTGCATTTACGCAGCATCAACTTTCTGCGATAGCAGCAGGGCAACGGTATGGGGTTACATTTTTTACAGACGTGCAGGGAAACAATATCGACGGTTTACCGGAAGGATGGATTAAAATTGTAAAGGTGGAAGGAGACACCGTTTTTGCGCAGCGCGGCAAAAAAACAGTACCGTTAAAATCAGTTTTTGATATCGATCATATACGACCTATTCTTCCAGCATCCGACAGCGATTGGGAAGAAACGGTAGAGCGATTTGATTACCAGCTTTTGAAAGCTGAAGTCGCTAAGTCGTCAACGCGTGGCAGTTTTGATCTGCTTTATGTAGCACCCGATAAAGAAAAGTATAGCGGTGTGGTTCTGAGCATCAAAGGTGCCCTGAACAACTAATAGTGATTGTTAAGGGACTAAATTAGCTAATAATATTGTTGTCGAAAGCGAGAATTTTAGGCCCTGCAAATAAAAAATGCATTCCGAGATGAAGAATTCCAGCATGTTGGTTTTGACACAGAAACCAAGTTTTGTTATTGCGAACTATGTTTTATTGACCTTTTACGGCTATTTTACGATCGGACTTACCTTAGCCGTTTTGCCCATGTTTATCCATCAAACCTTAGGATATAATACCATTATTGCTGGTGGAGTGGTAAGTCTGCAATATGTAATGACTTTTATCATGAGGGCTTATGCCGGAAAGATGGTTGATCATCAGGGACCAAAGCGAGCGGTCATGATCAGCATGTCGTGTTTTATCGGCGTCGGTTTGCTGTTGATTTTTGCCTTTGCGTTAGCCGGCAAACCGCTGTGGAGCTTATGTCTATTGATTATTTCTCGTCTACTTACCGGATGTGGAGAAGGAATGGTAGGAGCGAGCCCTGTTAACTGGGCGATGTTAAGGGTAGGCGAGGAGCATACGGCTACGGCGATATCGTATAACGGGATTGCCAACTACAGTTCGATGGCCATAGCCGCTCCTTTGGGTGTTTGGCTTTCGGCAACGCTCGGAAATTGGTCGCTAGGTTTGCTAACCTTGGCCATTGGCTTCATTGGATTTTGGTCGGCCTATATGAAGGAACCCCTAAAAAGTGCTTCAGATGCACCAAAGCAGCCTTTCTTTAAAGTATTAAAAGCAGTAAGTCCCTTTGGTTCGGGATTGGCTTTGGCAGGGATAGGCTTCGGGGCCTTATCGACATTCGTAACCCTTTATTTTGCTGCGCATCGCTGGGAGAACGCGGCGACTTGCATAACGACCTTCGGCCTCTTTTTTATCTTTGGACGGCTGGCCTTTTCAAAAGCAATAGCAAGGCATGGGGGCATTCCGGTAGCGATGGCAAGTATCGCAGTGGAATGTCTCGGTTTGGTGTTTATTTCACTGGCTGCATCACCACATGTGGTGATGCTTGGTGCTGCGCTTACTGGCTTAGGCTTTGCCTTGGTTTTTCCCGCCCTTGGTGTTGAAGCCGTACAGCAAGTTTCTAGTGCCAATAAAGGAGCGGCTTTAGGAGCTTATGGCTTATTTATTGACATCTCACTCGGAATTACGGGACCATTGGTAGGCTTCGTGGCCAAAAGTTATGGCATGGAGGCGATTTTTCCATTCAGTACCCTGATGGTGCTTGGTGGTTTTTTTATTTGTATGGCATTGAAATGGCGATCACGCAGCGTGGTACGAAGGTCATGATGGTTGTGCTACGCACGGTGAAATGTATTGTTGCCGAACAATCGTTTGGTTATGTTCTTCCAAAGACTACTAAGGTAACGTTGTGCCTTTAAAAATAAGCACATGATGAATCCCGAAGTATCTTATTAATTTACCTTATACTCTTCGATGCAAAATATTTTCATTAAATTTGGGTGAGATATCTGCGTCGGTATCAAAAAATAATACCTAAATATGAGTGTACGTATTAAAAACCTTTGGTTGGTGCTTTTTATACTATCTTGCCAGGAGCCGAATAAACCAACTGCCGAAAAATCGGTATCGAAATCTGCTGAAAAAGAAATACGCCAAGAAAGCACTGAGAATTTAGGCTCACCGATTATTCCCAAAGAATCGATTGTAAACGATTTTAAAAGTTTTTGGAATTATTATAGTCGTTATGTTGAATTGTATAATGATTTTTATGGATTGGATGAAAAAGGGCAGAAAATCAGCCGGATAATGTTTTTAAAAGAAATGTCCAAGGGAAAGTATTATCCCTTATTGGTACATGGCGCTGAAACGGGGAAACACTATCAGCTAACACCAATCCCTGCACAGGCAGATGCCGATATTTCTGTCTACATGAAAGATTTTGCGCAGACTCAGCTGGTGTTTTGCGAAATGGAAGGGAAAGCCTTGCCTACTTTTACTTTTGTTGATCTTAGGGGAAATACCTACACATCGGCGAATACGAAGGGTAAACTGCTGGTCTTGAAATGTTGGTTCATTAACTGTGTTCCCTGTGTGGAAGAAATGCCCGACTTAAATAAATTAGTGGAAAAATATAAAAGTCGAGACGATATCGTGTTTATCGGTTTAGCACTAGACGATAAACAAGCGCTCGAACAGTTTCTGAAACAGAAAACATTTGATTACCACATTATACCCCATCAAAAGGAGTACATAACAGGAAAATTGCACGTTAACGCTTATCCTACTCATTTTCTCATTAACAAAAAGGGAGAATTAGTGCATAATTTTCCAGATGCAAAACACGTAGAAGAAGCAATACAACAAGAACTGAAGATCCTTTAGTCTCTTTCTATACCAACCGGAGCTTGGATATCCCATTTTTTTAATGCAATTTTGTGGCGAAAAATAATCAGCACTAGCCTATGCTCTGGATAAGAAGAATACAGTTACCGTTAGCCATCTTGTTTTTGATGGTATATGGGGGTATTCAAATCGGGATAGGTTTACACACCCATTCGCCACTCCCGAGCTTGGACACGGTAGAAACTATGGGTAAACAACAGGTACTAACTGCAGGGAAGCATTGTCCTATTTGTGATTTCCTGTATAAAAAAGTACCTGAAAAAGAGGAAAATCCTCCTGTATTACTATCGAGCCTGTTTTTAACACTTGTTTTTCCTTGGATTGAGCACCCGATATTAACCGGTTTACCTGCGATCATCTCACCAAAGCCGGGTAGAGCACCTCCTGCTCTTTATGGCAATTTGCTATTCAGGCTTGTCTCCTAGAGGACAGGACGAGCCGTGTCTTTTTTTGATTCAAAATAATCGCTTTCATTTTTTTAATCTAATCGTATGATGAGGTTGAAGCATTCGCTAATGCTTACCTGTTGTTTTTGCCATTTATTTGCGTTTACTCATGCGCAGTTTCGGGTATTGGATAGCCAAAGCCATGAGCCCATAGCGGGAGTATACCTGGTTATCAAGCAGGAAGGGAGACAGCTCAGCGGTTCCAGTGATGAACAGGGCTTTTTTCGTAAGCCATTTTCCCTTCCGGCAACAATATGCTTAAAGGCTATCGGCTACCATGAAATCAAGGATTCTGTACTTCAACAGTTGCCGGATATGATCTACCTCGAACCGATGAAAACATCCTTAAACGAAGTTGAGGTTTCTTCGAGAAGCTTGCAGGCGACGACTATTCCGCATAATAACTACCATACGCAGGTATTCAGCCAGGAATTGATTACCCAAAAGGGGGCCGTTAATATGGGCGACTTGCTGAATACGGAACTGAATGCAAAGGTGATTAATAATGGAAATGATGGCAGTAGCTTGCTGCTACAAGGGCTTAGCGGACAGAATGTCAAGATTTTGGTTGATGGCATTCCGCAAGTATTGGGCATGTCTAATGAGTTTGACCTGCAACAGCTCAACTTGACTAATGTAGAACGGGTAGAGTTGGTGGAAGGACCGCTCAGTGTACAGTATGGTACCAATGCCTTAGCGGGAACATTGAATATCATTACGCGGAAAATGGACACCGGCAAGGATTGGGGAATAGGACTGCACAGCTTTATGGAATCGATTGGTCAATATAACATGGGCCTCTGGTTGGGAAAAAACTGGAAAGGGTGGAATACAACGCTGGATTTGAGTTATAATCATTTTCCGGGTTATGCCTCGCATATCTACCGTTCACGCATCAATAACCCAACACATACAGTTAGAGGCTATAACTGGAGCCCAAAGAGGATGCTTAATGGAACGGTTAAGGTATACCGAAATTGGAAAGGTGTAGATATCGGTTTGCAACACAATCAGTTGCATCAAGTGATTGATAATAAGGGCGAGCAGGACGCCGGAACGGCTTATCTTACCGCAAATGATCATTGGAATGTGAGCGACCGCTGGAATACGAGTTTATACGCACATGGTACATTGGGTAATCAAGCGCTGCTCGACTTATCCAATAGTTACGGACAGTACCGTTTGGAGCAGACCGAATACCTGGTTAATGTACAGAATGGCACACGGAAAATACTGGAAAATCCAGTCGACCGCTTCCATACATGGACATTCAGGGGCTTGTATGCTACCTCGGCTACAGAAGGTTCTCCTGTAGATGTGCAAGTGGGATATGATGTGAATCTTAATGATGGAAAGGGTGAAAGTATAGCCGATACAGCAAAGGCTGTAAACGATTATGGCATTTATGGAGGACTGGGGGTTAAGGTTTGGCGGATGCTGGAGCTACGAGGGATGTTGCGCTATATTTATAATAACCGCTATGATGCTTCATCGATTAATCTCTTAGGAGCTGGGCTTCCCGTGGTACCTGGAATGTACGTCTTCCAGAACCGCACGCAAATGCCAGGTAAAATACCGAATTTCAGCTATACTATCTATATGTGGAAAGCGTTATATTTGATCAAATGTTATAGTTGACCAAAGCAAAAAACAGATAAGATGGATGCCAATTTCGACCAGACAAATGCGCAAGGTGCATTTATAGATTCCCTGAAGCGTAATAATGCCAAAATCAGAGATGATCGAGCCAATGCAATTGTAGAAGATGCGCAGCTCATGTATAAAAGGGAAGTGGAAGACTTAGCGCTTTCGCTAAAAAAATTGAAACGGGAACAGGAGAATATGCTCGACCTTAGTCCGGCAGATGCCAATAGCTTAGTACTGGCTTCTGATTTTGATGCCAAAGATTATGTGGTTAAGGATTTGGAAATGGCAGTTAAAATCCGCAATTTGGAAATTAAACTGGACTTAGCAACAAAACGTTATGCCTATTTATTTGGAGAAGAACTAAAATTGAACTAATGGGAGGAGGACGTTATACCTACGAAGCCTTCAGCAGACTGAAGGTGAGTAAATCATATGATCATAAATCAAGGGAAGAAATTTTTACCGCACGGAATATCGATCCAGAAATGGATCCGAAAACGATTAAGATACGTGAATCGCGCGATTCAGAAGAACACCCTGAATCTTTGTCGATTATCATTGGGCTGGATGTGACCGGCAGTATGGGCTTTGTACCGGAAGATATTGTGAGAAATACCTTGCCCGATTTGATGGGATCATTAATTGAGGCAGGAATTAAACATCCGCAGGTGCTATTCCTGGGTATTGGTGATTTTGTTTATGATGAGGCACCTTTGCAGGTCGGACAATTCGAATCTTCGGCTGAACTGCTAGATCGTTGGCTTACCAAAGTATACCTTGAAGGTGGTGGTGGAGGTAATAATAAAGAGGGATATAATTTTGCTTACTTATTTGCTGCGCGCCATACAGTTATCGATTGTTGGGAAAAACGAAAACAAAAAGGTTTTCTCTTTACGATAGGTGATGAGCCGGTGTACAGCGAAATTCCAGCCGATATTATTACCCGTTATACTGTGGCCACAGAGGCTAGAAAAGTGTCTACAGAAGCTCTTATTAAGGAGGTGTCGGAACGTTATGAGATTTTTCACCTACACTTGGAACATGATGCATGGTCAAAAGAAGAGGAGCGGAAAGGTAACTGGAAATCTTTACTAGGGGAACGTTTGGTGATTATTCCCGACTATAAACGAGTAGCGAAGCGTATCGCTGAACTGGTTATCCAGCATGTTCATGCTGCATCTGCAAAAGGCCTAACAGCACGTAACGATACGGAGGATATGCTCTAGTTACATGGCAAACTGCGACTTGGTTATTGACCTCGGCTTTGGTGATGCTGGAAAAGGACATATGGTGGATTATCTGCTAGAGAAATCTGCGGCTGATCGTAAATTGGTGGTACGCTTCTCCGGGGGGCACCAAGTTGGCCATACAGTTGTACAGTCTGATATAGAACATACATTCAGTAATTTTGGCTCAGGCACCCTACAGGGTGTACCTACTTACTACAGTGAACATACCACTATTTTTCCTCCGGGTATTCATTTGGAAGGCGAACAGTTGCAGGCTTTCCGTCCACACCTTTTCATCCATCCTCTAACGATGGTAAGCACTCCTTATGATATTTTATATAACCGCTTTTTAGAAAAACAACAAGATCATGGCAGCTGTGGCCTTGGTTTTGGCGCTACCGTAGAAAGAAATCGCGCGGAAGTGCATTTCCATGCCTTGGATTTAATGAATAGATGGATGATCCGTCAAAGGCTGAACAGTATCAGGCGTTATTACGAAGGGCGTATAGCCGCTGTATTTGAAAAAAACGATCAGCAGCTTTTTATGGAGGAACTGGCTGCTTATGACGAGGAATTATTTATAGATCATTGCCTGACAATACAAGTTTATTACACCTTGTCGACTTTCAATGCGCTGGAACGCAATTTTGATTATATTGTTTTTGAAGGAAGTCAGGGAATTATGCTGGATACACAATTTGGTATTTACCCACATACAACCTGGAGTCATACAAGTACTAAAAATGCGTTGGATATTATACGTCAGACTCAGCGTGATAGGATGGATAATATTCAGGTATATTACCTTACACGTTGTTACCAAACCCGGCATGGCAATGGCCCCATGAGCACTGCTGAGATACCGGCTTTGGTGAATAACGAAACAGAAACCAATATAACCAATGCGTTTCAGGGCGATTTTAGAATAGCTAAATTAGATGAAGAACTGCTGCGTTATGCCCTTCATGCAGACGCTTTATTCCATGAGGGATACCCGATTCGACGTATATTGGTGCTCACATGCCTCGATCAATTGCCAGACTTTTCTGTCGAAGTATTGTTAGACAAACTAGCTATTGACTTTGATGCCGTGTTGGGGAGTTATGGGCGTACTAATGAAGCTATTCGGACAATTCGCTAATAGATGCAAAAAAAGGAAGTATTTCGTACTTTAATAGGAAAATATTCTTCTTACCACTGTGTAATAAAACCGATTACATTTGTGATGATTAAAGTATAGTATTTTAGTAGATTTAATTAACACATATTTTCTTATTTAAAATAAAAGATGAAGAATTTCAAATTTCCTTACAGCCCTTTTTCCGGTAGCATATCCGGTACACGCATGCTAATCGTATCTACTGTCTATCCAACCGACCACATGTGCATCACACATGATATGGCCTGTTCCTGTTGTTAGGGCAGCGCTAATTCCCCTATAAATTTTATCCCCAATCTTTATTATCCTATTTAATTTTTAAAGGCAATGTTTTGTCATGCCTAATTGATATGTAATATGGTCGATTTTTTCAATACTAGCGTATATCCGTTTTTTTTTCGTGATGTAAACGTCAAGTTACTTATCCTGTTCATGGGATGTTTTTTTCTTACTCCATATGCGGCTGATGCCCAGCAAACGGTTCCGCTGATCAACTCGACTTTGGATGGTAGGGTTATCGATACGCACACAAAAGAACCGTTACCTGGTGCAACAGTAGCCATTGAAGGTACAACACATAAAGCCAGCACAGATGCTGAAGGGAAGTTTAAGTTTATTACCGGACAAAAGTTTCCATACACACTTATTATCAATTACGTCGGTTATAAAACAAATAAGGTAGTGGCTACTGGATCGCCCATCGAGATAGGTCTTGAACCTGATTTTAACCAACTGGAAGATGTCGTGGTGATTGGGTATGGTACCCAAAAAAGAGGAGATTTGACGGGCTCCATTGCTTCTGTTCCTGCAGAAGTGAAAAGCCAACCAGTAGCCTCTCCAGAGCGTCTTTTACAAGGTTCTGTTCCGGGAGCAGTGGTTACACAGACTTCTGGTCAGCCGGGCGGAGGGGTGAGTGTGCAAATTCGTGGAAGCAATTCCATCACAGCGGGTAGCGACCCACTTTACGTCATCGATGGTTTCCCGATCAGTAATGACTACTCGCTGAATGATGCTGGTGTGAATACAGGCTCTAAAATCAATCCACTTTCTACAATTAATACCTCAGATATTGAGTCTATAGATGTCTTGAAAGATGCATCGGCAACGGCAATTTATGGTTCTCGAGGAGCAAATGGAGTGGTGATTATCACGACGAAAAATGGCAAGAACAACCAGTCTTCTGTTAACTACGATGCTTATTACGGTTTTCAAGAGGTGGTGAAAACGATTCCTTTGCTCAATGCTGCCGAATGGTGGCAATTGCGTAAAGATGCAGCAGCAAATTCTGGAAAATCAGCTTCCTTACCCGCAGTTTCTGGTTATAATTTAGATACCAGTGGCGTAGGAACGGATTGGCAAGCGGCAGCTTTTAGGGACGCAGCCATCCAAAACCACAACCTTTCTATCCTTACCGGTGGTGAAAAAACGAGATTGGCCATATCGGGGAATTACTTTGATCAGGATGGAATTTTACAAAACACGGGTTTTCAACGTTTATCGGGCCGGGTCAATGTTATCCATAACTATAACGAACGATTTAAGATTACAGGTAATATATCTGGAAGTCGATCAAAGGCGAATATTGCACCTACTGCTGTAGTGGGTAACTTATTGCTCACACCACCTGCACTTCCAATTTATCAGGACGACGGTTCTTTTGTGATCAATAGTCCTTTCGAATCGAGTTTGCAGAACCCAATTAATTCCCTGTATAATCAGCTGAATGAGAGTAAAACCAATCGGCTTTTGGCAAATTTCTCAGGCGAATATGAAATTATCAGAGGCTTAAAGGCTAAGGTTTTGGTGGGGATAGATCTCGTCGATAATAAACAAAATCGTTATTTGCCTAAAACAACCGCCGAAGGCTTGGATTTAGGTGGATTGGCTCAGGTGGGGTCCCTGTTTACATCTAATTGGTTGAATGAAAATACCTTAAGCTACGAAACAACCTTTAAGGATAAACATAGGATCAATGCAATTGTAGGATTTACAGCCCAGCAATCAAACAGTGAAGGGGCCGTGGCTGAGGCAGCAGGCTTTGCCACCGATGCGCTTTCGTTTAATGATTTAGGTACGGGTATTACGAACAGAACGCCTAGCTCTGTGGCCAACGAATGGTCGTTGGCTTCATACCTTGGAAGGCTTAATTATGCTTATGATGATCGCTATCTGGTTACGCTGACTATCCGTTCGGATGGTTCCTCCAAATTCGGGGCGGGCAATAAATGGGGTTATTTCCCTTCGGCTGCTTTTGGCTGGAATATCAGTAACGAGTCGTTCTTTAAAGACGTTCGATCGATTAGTCAGCTGAAGTTCAGGTTAAGTGCCGGACTTACGGGTAATCAGAATATTCCGTCCTATCAATCGCTATCACAGCTCGACTATTTTAGATACAATTTCTCTAATACCACCGTGCATGGGTTTGCGCCGATTACCGTTCCGAATCCAGATTTAGGATGGGAAAAGACGTTCCAGTTTGATACAGGCTTTGATCTCGGTTTGCTGGATAACCGCATTACTGTTGTGGCTGATTATTATTATAAGAAAACAACGGATTTATTGTTAGACAGAACGGTTCCGGGAACATCAGGTTTGGCAGATTTTGGTGGTGGACAAGCCTCTGCCATCTATCAAAATATAGGTGCAGTATCCAACCAAGGGATAGAACTCTACATTAATTCGAATAACTTAATAGGGAACTTCGGTTGGAAAACAACAGCCATTTTTTCGAAAAATACCAATAAGATCCTAGATCTCGGAGCCGGTGTCGACCAAATTATTCCGTCTATTTCCCAGCCTTCAATTGCTAAGGTAGGTTATCCTTTGGGATCATTTATCGTGTACCAAACAGACGGGATTATTCAGGAAGGGGATACCCCATTAACGCCACAACAAAATAAGAATCCAGGTGGACAAAAGTATAAAGATTTAAATGGTGACGGTGAAATTACCCAGGCAGGAGACCGCATTGTGATCGCTAATCAACCAGGTGTTAATGTGGGCTTAACAAATAATTTCAGTTATAAGGGTTTTGACCTGTCCGTTTTCTTTCAAAGCTCTTTTGGCGGCAAATTGTATAACGCCAATCGTGCCAATTTAGAATTAGGAACCGGCTACGTGAACGCGTCTAAAGTGCTATTAAACCGTTGGACACCTACGAATACCGATACGGACGTTAAAGCTGCTTTTCAGGATCCAGCCATTACCATTTCGGATCGTTTTATTGAAAGTGCTTCCTACATCCGTTTGAAAAACGTATCCCTCGGTTATACCATTCCAAAACGAGTATTTGGTAAATCGGGTTTTGATTCCTTGCGTATTTATGTTTCCGCACAAAATGCGTGGACGTGGACCGACTATACAGGCTTTGACCCGGAGGTAAGCTCAGCGGAACAGGCGCTTATCAATAAAGGGATTGACAATGGCATTTACCCAAATAACAAATCATTTCAGCTTGGCGTTTCTCTCACCCTATAATTTAAGTACTACGAACATGACACGATACCATAAGCTTCTATCGATTTTCTTGCTAACGTTCATTGCAGGATTAACTTCCTGCAAGAAGTTTCTGGAAGAAAAGCCGGCATCAACGATATCGGAAGATCAATTTTATAACACACAAGATGATGCACTAAATGCAATTAATGCAGTGTATTTTATGTTGAATTCTGGTGGAACTTCCGTACAAACCCCTTATAATACGTTGTTTAATACAGGAATGAATATGGCCGATGACGATGAAGATCCGGGTCCGGGAGCAACCAATCCTGATGTACGGTCTTTGTCAGTATTGGCACATTCATCTACCAATTTACGGATATATGAAATTTGGCAACAACATTATGCCGCCATTAAGCGAGCTAACGTGGCATTAGAGAAGGTACCGCAAATTGATTTCGATGAAAATCTAAAGAATCGCCTACTGGCCGAGGCTAAATTTTTAAGGGCATTGTATTATTTCAATCTGGTACGTTTATATGGCGATGTTCCATTGGTGACTACTTACCAAAAGTATGTAAATGCTACTGATTATGCGATCGAGCGATCGTCTTCTGCAGAAGTATATGCACAGATTGAACAGGATTTGAAGGAAGCTGCTGAGGTACTGCCTGCGAATTATAGTGCCCCGGATGTAGGAAGAGCAACGTCGGGTGCGGCGAAGGCGTTGTTGGCGAAGGTATATCTTACAGAAGCTTCCCTTCCCCTTCGCTTGGAGCAACATTATGCTGATGCGGTTCAATGGGCAGAAGAAGTGCTTTCTCCGCAGGATGGTGGCACCGGTCAATATGCTTATCATCTTCGGGATAATTATGCAGAGGTATTTCTTCCAGATTATAAAAATAATGAAGAACATATTTTTTCTGCGCAGTTCAAATCCAATTCGTTAAATCAAGGTAACAATGAAAGCCCCCGAGCCATATTGAGTGGTATACCCGGACTTCGAGGGAATTATGCTCATATGGTTCGTTACTACAAAGAAGGGAACGATAACTTCTTTAGTATATACAAGTTATATCATTCATTGGATAAACGTAGAGATGTAACATTTGTGACCCATTATGTGAGTCCGACTAACGGTAAATCATATGGCCTAGCGCTGAATAATCCGGCGGTTTCAGGCGATTCGACGCCTTTCTTTAATAAATGGTGGGACCCGAATTCAACTGCTGTGACTAGTGAATCTGCTGCCAATGTGCCCATTATTCGCTATGCAGAACTGCTACTTATCCATGCAGAAGCAGAAAATGAGTTGCATGGCCCCACTGCAAAAGCGTACCAGTCTATTAACCGGGTAAGAGAAAGGGCAGGCTTACCTAAACTCAGCTCAGGCCTTACAAAAGACGAGTTTCGTGAAGCCGTGTACTTGGAACGCCGTTTAGAGCTCGTATATGAATACCAGCGTTGGTTTGATTTGATTCGTGAAAAAGATGCCTCGGGTGCTGGCATATTTGTGAAAAGCTTGCATAAAGTGGGAAAAACGAATGCAGCAGAGAAACATGCATTGTATCCTATTCCGCAATCAGAGTTAGATAATAATGCCTTGTTAACACAAAATCCAGGATATTGATGAAAAGAAATAGTTATTAACGAATATACAGATGAAAAAAAAGATGTTATCTATGGGGTTGTTGCTGATGTCCACTTTGGTCTGGTCTAACGTGAGGGCACAGCAACAAAGACCAAATA
This sequence comes from Olivibacter ginsenosidimutans, assembly GCF_039542865.1. Lineage (NCBI taxonomy): Bacteria > Pseudomonadati > Bacteroidota > Sphingobacteriia > Sphingobacteriales > Sphingobacteriaceae > Olivibacter > Olivibacter ginsenosidimutans. The sequence continues at coordinate 154,174 of NZ_BAABIQ010000006.1, forward strand.
TCGTCGTCATATTGGCAGATGATTTGGGATATGCCGATATAGGGTGTTTCGGCAGTGAAATTCCTACACCAAATTTGGATGCCCTTGCGGCACATGGTGTACGGCTAACGAATTTTTATAATACCGCCAGGTGTTGTCCTACCCGTGCGTCCTTATTGACTGGTGTTTATGCTCATCAGGCAGGAATAGGACATATGATGGAAGATAAGGGTGAAAATCATCCAGCTTACAGAGGGCATTTGAATGACCATACGGTTACAATAGCGGAAGTCTTAAAAGATGCGGGTTACTTCACGGTGATGACGGGAAAATGGCATGTTGGTCAACAGGCAGGTGTAGTGCCTTGGAAAAGAGGTTTCGATCGGTCGTTAAATGCACCTGCTGGAGGGTTTTATTATAAAGACGCAAAAAATGCGCGGGTTTTTTTAAATGGCGAGGAAATCCGTAAGGATTCGGATAAATTGCCGAAGAACTGGTATACAACTGATTTGTGGACAGATTTTGGACTGAAATTTATCGATGAAGCCATAACAGAAAAAAAGCCTTTTCTGCTTTACTTAGCGCATAACGCTCCCCATTTTCCTTTGCAGGCGCCCGAAGAGGAAATTGCAAAATTCCGGGGGAAATATCGTGCGGGATGGGCCAAACTTCGGGAAGCAAGATATAAGAAGCAAATAGCACTTGGTTTGATCGATTCTTCATGGCATTTGCCTCCTATTAATCCTAACGTCCCCAATTGGGATAGCTTAAGCGAACAAGATAAAAAGCGATATGATGATGTAATGGCCATTTATGCTGCTGTTATTTCGCACCTTGACAAAAGTGTCGGTGATTTGATAACTGGGCTTAAGAAACGTGGTGTTTTTGATAATACCGTTATTCTTTTTGTCTCGGATAACGGCGGAAATGCTGAACCGGGAGCCGAAGGTAAATATGAAGGTGAACATCCTGGATCGGTGCAGTCGACCGTATTCCTCGGTGAGGGATGGGCGGAAGCTGCATGTACGCCGTTTTGGTCGTATAAGCATCATACACATGAAGGAGGCATTGCATCACCAACGATTGTTTCCTGGCCAAAAGGTATTCCCCAATCACGTAATGGATCTTTTGAACGCCAACCTGCCCATGTGACGGATATACTGGCCACCTTAGTAGACCTGGCTGGAGCAACATACCCGACAACATATCGTGGACAATCCATTATACCGACAGTAGGAACGAGCTTCACACCGCTTTTTGTGGGTAAACCATTACATAGGCAACGGCCAATCTTTTGGGAACATGAAGGCAACAGAGCAGTATTGGATGGAAAATGGAAATTGGTAGCCGAACGGACGGAAAACTGGCAATTGTATAACTTAGAAACAGATCGGACAGAATTGCACAATGTAATCGGTGAAAACCCTAAAGTGGCAGAACGGCTAAAGAGCTTGTATGATACGTGGTATCAGCAAGTAGGGGCGGAACCCTATCCCAGACAGGTCAAATGGTTTTATAACTATGAAAAAGCGAAAGCGGAAGTTGCCATTGGAAAATAAAGAGAAGGTTTAGGTGAAATGGGCCTTTATGCGTAATACCTATCAAATTAGATAATAAACAAGTAATTAAGGTACGATGAAAATTTTTTATAAGACAACCTGGTTTTTGGCACTTTCTGCCATATCAGCAACAGTGCATGCACAAAATATCACGCAACAGCAACAGCCTTTTAAAGGTGTTATCGGTAAGGAGTATAGCGATTCTAAAGAAGTATGGACAGATCCCATCAGGGCTCCAAAGGATGCACCTAACGTGGTATGGATTTTATTGGATGATGTTGGCTTTGGAGCGAGTAGTGCTTTTGGTGGACTTATCCCCACACCAACATTCGATAGTCTGGCAAATAATGGATTGCGGTATACTAACTTCCACACAACAGCGATTTGTGCCCCTACACGTGCAGCGTTACTGACGGGAAGAAATTCCAGTAGGGTACATGAGGCCGGATTCTCACATAAATGGGCATCTTTTGGTTTTCCTGGTTGGGATGGCAGGATACCCTCCGATAAGGGAACCATCGCTGAAATTTTGCGGGAATATGGCTATAATACGTTTGCTGTTGGCAAATATGGCTTAACCCCGGATCAGGATGCTACTGATGGCGGCCCGTTTGATCGTTGGCCATTGGGTAAAGGTTTCGATCACTTCTTTGGTTTCTTGGGCTCGGCAACCGATCAATATAAGCCTGACTTGGTAGAAGATAATGCTCATGTGCAAACTGACGGTAGGCATTTGAGCGCGCAGATTACCGACAAAGCAATTAGCTTCATCGATCGTCAGAAAAAGGCTACCCCAAACAAACCCTTCTTCTTGTACTACGCTCCGGCAGCAACTCATTCGCCACATCAACTTGAGCAAAAATGGCGAGATCTGTATAAAGGAAAGTTTGAGAAAGGATGGGATGTATACCGCGAAGAAGTTTTTAAAAGGCAGAAAGCTGCCGGAATTATACCAGCCAATGCAACATTGCCTCCTCGTAATCCGTATATAAAGGCTTGGGATAAATTGTCTGCAGACGAAAAGAAAGTATACGCCCGCTTTTTTGAGGTATATGCAGGTTATTTAACGTATACGGATTACGAGATCAATCGTCTAATCCAGCATCTAAAGGAAATTGGCCAGTTCGATAATACCTTGATATTATTGGTAATAGGAGATAATGGAGCCAGTAAAGAAGGTACTTTCTATGGAACTATCAAAAGAAATAATAATGCAGCTGGAAAGCCGCAATCAGCGGAGGAAACCGTTAAGGCACATTTACAAAATTTTGACGTGATCGGTACGCCGGAGGCAAGTAATGGGAATTACCCCCTAGGTTGGGCACAAGCTGCTAATACACCGTTTAAATACTGGAAACAAGATGCGCATGCTGAAGGTGGTACACGGAATCCTTTAATTGTGTTTTACCCCAAAGGTATTCAGGAAAAAGGTGGCATCCGTCAGCAATATGGCCACGTGATTGACTTGCTGCCCACTACGTTGGAGTTTTTGGGACTTCAAGCACCGACGGATATCCGGGGAATTAAACAGGACACCATACAAGGGACATCTTTATTGTACTCCTTTAATGATAAAAACGCTCCTTCAAGGCATACGACACAGTATTATTACATCTACGGTTCTAGATCAATTTACAAAGATGGTTGGAAAGCAAGTTTAGCCTTTAAAATTGATGATAATAAAGGAGCTAATCAACGCAATGTCAGTTTCGATGACCCAAATCATATTGACTGGCAGTTGTTTAACCTAAACGAAGATTTTAATGAACAGCATAACTTGGCTAAAAAATATCCAGAAAAGCTTGAAGAACTCAAACAACTGTTTGACGAAGAAGCCAGAAAGAATAACCTCTACCCACTGATTAACTGGGATGACGTAGCGGATCATCGACAAAATGCAACTAAATAAAGATTATATATTAAAATATGACGTAATATGAAACAACTAACTGTTATGCTGATATTGACCCTTGCTGTTAAGGTTGTAATGAGCCAGGAAACACCAAAACAGCAGTTACCTTTCAAGGTGTTCGAAGAGAAACTAAAAGCGGCGGGGGCTCATGCGCAGATTTTAGATGCTCGATCGGAAGAAGAATACCAACAGAATCACATAAAATGTGCCCAGAGTGTGCCTGATGAAAAAGAATTTCAACGCATAACAGCGCATCTCAGTAAAAATAAACCCGTGTTTGTCTATTCCATTGGAAATGGAAGAAGCGGCATATTGGCTAATCATTTAACTAAACTGGGCTTCAAAAATGTGTATGAGTTTCCAGGGGGATTAAGCAAATGGATCGGTCTAGGTCATCCCGTAGAATCGACTGTGGGTGAAGGCTTAACACTGTCCGAATTTAATCATCAGATTATATCGGATAAATTGGTGTTGGTGGATGTGAGTTCGCGTTATTGCGGGGGATGCAAGAAATTGAAGCCCGTCGTAGAGGAGGTGGCTAACACCCATCAGGAGCGTTTAAAGTTAGTCAATATTGAAGCTTATGACAACAAACAACTAACGCAGCAACTAGCTGTGGAAGGGCTACCAACACTCATCTTATATAAGGGACAAAATGTCGTTTGGAAGAAACGGGGAATCAGTTCAAAAGAAGAAATTCTCGCTCAGGTGAGTAAATATCAATAATAGCTATGCTGACGTTAAAGGATATTATTTTATTAGCGAAGAAAATTTTAGTAGGAATTATTGTGGCGCTTATTCCCGCCATCATTATACTATTCGGCGTGCTTATTTTACAAAAATTATGGGCATAGCACCTGTGGTGGTTTTGCTGTCTAATACCCTTATTGAATTATTTATGAAAATGGAAAAAGAAGTAAAAGATCGGATAGTCAGAAACGTGTTGCTTAGCTTATTGATTTATGCTTTGCCCGTATTACTGATGTTCCTCTATTTTTGGATCACGGGTCAGAAACCTTGGATGAAATAATTAAAAAACGTTTTTTATGATACTGTTTATTGAAGCAATTTTCAAAAACCTCAACACTTGGGGTTTATCTGCACTGACACTTATTCTTGGTATTGCCGAGTTCTCTTTAGGGCTTTATGGTAAAAAATGGAACCGTAATGAAAAATTATTGGATTTAGCTTGTTACGCGCTTCCAAGATTGGTTATAAGACCTTTGGTTGCCTATTTTAGTTTAAAATTTTTACCCCACATTTTACCGGATGGGAAAGACGTATTGAGTTGGGTGCCGTTTTTTTGGGGTTTTATCATCATTTGTGTTTATGATGATCTGACACAGTACTGGTATCATCGTTTGCATCATGAGATTCCGTGGCTATGGCGTTTTCACCGTACGCATCACTCGGCATCATATATGGGCATGGCTATGGCTTCACGGCAAAACTTAATTTATACCATGTTCTTTTCCCAGATATACCTGACCTCGTTTTTGGTTTATCTTGGACTTGGATATCCTGCGTTATTTGCAACGGGAATTAAATCCCTGATTACCAAATTGGCACATTCTAGTATCAAATGGGATAAACCTTTGTACCAAAAGAAGTGGTTGCATCCACTTGCTTGGATTTTGGAACGAACCATTTCTACCCCTGCTACACATCATGCCCATCATGCCGACACAACAGACGACGGAGTGGGTTACTATAAGGGCAATTTTGGTAATATGTTCTTTTTATGGGATGTAATTTTTGGAACGGCCCATATTACACGGCAATACCCTAAAAGTTATGGTATTTCACATTATGAAGGCGATGAATGGTATGCGCAATTGCTTTGGCCGATTTTAAAATCGAAGATAAAGGGAAGCGAGCTGGCAGCTGATGGTCCAATGGTTAGAGAAGATATTAAAAAGGTCGAACCCGTGGTGGAAGAACACGTGACAAATTTGAAGCCGGTATTGGAATGAAGCTGTCCACGTTCAAAAACGAGCAGCAAATCGTAAGTTGAGTTTTTCATTATGGGTGGAATTTTATTCATTCCTTAAACTTTTGACAGGATTTGTTATGGCTGCTTTAATGGAATGATGGCTGATTGTTAAAAATGCAATCAGCATGGCGATAATGCCGGCCATTATAAAAATCCATAAGCTAAGTTCAGTACGATAAGCAAAAGACGCTAGCCAGGCATGCATGGCTAGCCATGCTATGGGTAAGGCAATAGCGATAGCAATCAAAACTAAACGTAAAAAGCCGGCTGCCATTAGTTGTACGATATTAAGCGTATTGGCTCCCAATACTTTGCGGATACCAATTTCCTTTGTTCGTGCCTGAGCGGTAAAAACCGTCAAGCCCAATAGGCCTAAACAAGAGAGAAAAATCGCAATGGCCGAAAAATAATTGAATAAAGTGGCTTCATGCAATTCTCCTTGATAGAGATAATTAAAGATGTCGTCTAGAAAAAGATAGGAAAATGGATAGGAAGCATTATATTTTTTAAACTGACTTTCTGCGGCGTTAATGGCTTGCTGTGCTTGAACTGATGTGGTTTTGATCTGTAAAATGTTGGCTTTTTCAGGGGCATAATAAAAAATAGCTGGCTTGATTTTGTTTTTCATGGATTCGAAATGGAAGTCTTTCACTACGCCAATGATTGTCCCTTCTTTATCCCATAACCTAAATCGCTTACCTATAGGCTCTTTTATACCAGCTTCCTTTATGGCGGTTTCATTGAGTATGAAATGACTGCTGTCGCTTGGCATACCGCTGAAATTTTTTCCTTGTTGCAATTTCATTTTATAAAAAGAAAGAAAATTATAGTCTACAGCAACGGGATGAAGGATAAAAGTAGTGTTTGATTGCTTACCATCCCAATGATTATCGCCGGTGATATTGCCTAACCAAAGGATATTACCCATAGAGCGGGTAACATCGCTGATGCCCGGTTGCTTTAGTAGTTCGGCCTTTATGGCATCGTAGTGGACCGCTAAATCGTGCATACCCATACCTAATACCTGGTCTTTGTTATAGCCCAGATCCTTTGTGCGCATATAATGCAATTGTTTAGTAATCAATATCGTGCTGGCAATCAGTACAATCGAAAAAACGAATTGAATGACAACCAATATTTTTCGAAAAAGTAAGTCACCAATGGTATTAGAGATCTTACCCTTCAGCGCCTTTAAAGGTTCGAATGAAGATAATAGCAGGGCAGGGTAGATGCTGGATGCGATGAGTGTAGCTCCTATTGCAGTAAAAAAAATACCCCAAAACTGCTTGTTGGTAAAGTCTAAAACAAGTTGTTTGCCGGATAATTCATTAAAAATAGGCATGAGTGCAGACATGAGGACAATAGCGAGTAATGCGACAAACAAAAATAGCAATACGGTCTCTAGGATAAACTGCATGAACAACTGTCCCTTGCCTGCCCCAATGATTTTGCGGGTGCTGACTTCCTTTGCACGTAGCATGGCGCGGGCAGTGGAAAGGTTGACATAGTTGATGCAGGCAATGAGCAAAATAACGAGCGCAATAGCTATAAAAATTTTTACAGTTTTCATGCCGCGATCGGTACCATCTGCTTGATACAAATGATTCTCGCTTATAGGTTGTATCAGGTAATCTACATCGGTGTCTTCGGCTTTGTGTGCTAGATGGAGCTGATTCAATTGTTGGCGTAGCTTACTGATAGACGTTTGCGGTTTCAGTTGTAGATAAAGCTCATAATTGAAGGTGGAGAAATCATTCATGATATCATGTCCCTTTAGCCGCTCGCTTTTAATATGATAACTCATGGGTAACATCAGTTCGTAATCGAAGCTGGAGTTGGGTTGGAAATTGGCAATAACGGCACTAACGGTTAAGGGTATACTGTCATTAGCGAGTATGATTTTTCCAAGCGCATTGCTTCTACCAAAATACTTTCGTGCTGCCTTTTCGGTTAATACAACGGATTGGTCATCAATAAAAGGTTTGCTTGATTTCCCGTTAACAATAGATAGATCGAACATGGAAAAGAAAGCAGGATCTACGAATACCGCATGGTCACCGTTAAATACTTCATCGCCATAACGGTAAAGGGAAAACTCTCCTGCAGAAGTAATACGTGCCTGATCAATCACTTCAGGGAAAGCCTCTTTGGCCAATGGCCCCATTGGAGCAACGTCGACCGACCAAATTTGCCTACTATAACCTGTACCTCCAAATAGTTCTAATTTATAGAGCTGAGCTGATTTGGGATAAAAACTGTCGAAAGTTAACTCATCTTGTACCCAGATCAAAATAAGGGTACCTATGGCTAAGCCAACAGTTAGTCCTAAAATGTGGATAGAAGTAAAAAACTTGTTTTTCCAAATGTTGCGCCAAGCGGTCTTGAGGTAATTTTTAAACATGCCTTTATGACTTTGGAAAAATAGGGATCAATTATGCTGCCACAGGAAGAACAGGCGTTCAGCGTGCAACAAAAGCTATATGTAAAAGTGTGGGTGTTCGAAAACGAACATTTCATTGCACGATAATGAACATTGCGTTAAAGTTTAGAATAGGTATCACTTTAGCACTTTAAAAATCGAAGTTGACAGCTTGTCGCGATTGTAGCTCATAAATTAAACTTATTGTCATACGTATCTCATGTTCAAAATAAATAAGGAGAAAGTTTGTATATGTGTATTAAATACACTATCTTTGTGTCATCATAATTTAGGTTTATAATTGGTTAGTTAAAAGCCTTCAATCTCCCCGGTTGAAGGCTTTTTTACATTCAGCATCTGTGTCGGTGAGGCCATGGTATTGTTTTTGTACTAGATTAAACGTGTACAGGAATTATAGCCGCAAAGTCAAACGTAGTGAAGCTACTCATGTGCGTTTAAAAAAATGAATAACAGAACAATAAAATGCTGATGAAAAAGGTAATGATACCAACAGGTAAGTTGATATTTAGTGCATTATTTAGTATGGTGCTGGCGGTAAGCGCTTGTACAAATCGTTCCAATGAACAAACAGATACTAAGATCATAACAGATACAACAAAAAATGAAGTGATTGACATACCCTATACCGTTGCTAAGAATTATTTTGTACGCAATGATTTTGATCCTTCAAAGTTGTTGACACCGAAAATTACTACCCAAGAAAGTTTTGACAAATTATTTGGTATGGCTACTGTAATGGGCAAAGATGGAAAACCAACACCCATCGATTTTACCCGACAATATGCAATTGCCGTTATCTTGCCCGCTGCTGAAAGAAGAATAAAGTTAACAGTGGAAGCTTTACAACAAAGCAATCAGCAGATTATCCTTCGTTATACAGAAGAGGATGAGGGTAGTAGTAGCACTATGAAAATGCAACCGTTTTTATTGCTTATCGTAGATAGGCAATATGGTGGCCATGTAGTCGTAGAACAAATGTAAAGCGAAGCTACCAGATGTTTCAGGATTTCTCTAGTTCTTGCACAAAGTCTCGCCCCCAATATTCGACATCATAATACGAGACGGCCTCAAAAGAACGTTTTAACCTTATTTCCTTTTCTTGTGTATCCATCATCAATCCTTTTAATAACGATTCAATCATACTTTTGCGATCATACGGATTGGTCAAGATAGCGTAAGGGAGCTCAACGGAAGCTCCTGCAAATTCTGAAAGAACCAAGGCACCATCAAAATCAGCCAACAGACCTTTGGTAGCGATATATTCTTTTGCAACGAGATTCAAGCCGTCGCGGAGCGGAGTGATCCAGGCAACATCGCTAATAGCATAATAGGTAACGACATCGTCAAAGGGTAATGATCGATAGAAATACTGAATGGGAAGCCAATCCATGGTGGCGTATTTACCATTAATCTCGCCAACAGCTTGATGAAGTTCGTCTCTGATTTGATCGTAAATTTTCATACCTTGAGAGGGCGGTGTGCAAATATTGATGAGTTCTACTTTGCCTCGATATTCGGGATAGTCTTTTAAAAACTCACCAAACGCATTGATCTTTTCCAGTGGTCCTTTAACGTAATCCAAACGCTCTACTGATAAAACCGTTTTAATGTTTTTGCGCTGCTTAGCTTCTTGAAGGCGTTGGATATTGGGTTTTACTTTCGCGCTTGTTAAAGAGCGGGTGATACTTCCCATATTCACACCAACAGGTTGGGCACCTAACCTAATCCGACGACCTTCTACCTCGATAATCTTTGTCATACTTTCTACACCCAAAGCACAACTGTAGGTAAGAAATTGCTTGGCTGCTTGGATCGATTTGATGACGCGGAAGGGTACGTGACTGCGTAATACATCAATGAAGTTTTCTACATAACGCGGGATATGGAAGCTTATAAAATCGCACAATAGTAAAGATCCAACAATTTCACGTCGCCAAGGTAGGATATTGAACACATCGGCTGCAGGAAAGGCTGTGTGGTGGAAAAAACCGATTTTGAGATCAGGCCGCATAGGTTTAAGAAAAGCAGGTACCATCCAAAGGTTATATTCATGTATCCAAACAAAGGCACCCTGATCGGCTTCGCGCGCTACACGGTCGGCAAAGCGCTTGTTGATATATAAGTAATGACTCCAGTCTTCATGATTAAATTTAGCTTTATCGACAAACGAAAAGATGGTAGGCCAGAAAGCTTCTTTGGAAAAGACTCTATAAAATTGATCAATGTCCTTTTTGGATAATGAAATAGTGGAGCTCCAAAGTTTGGGATATTTCTCCTGATCGATGAGTTGATTAGGGACGTCTTGTTCGTCTTTCTGTTGTGCTTCTTCACCAATCCAAATACCTGATCGGCCTGTTTCAAACAATCCAAGCAAAGAGGGAATGATGCCATTTGGACTTTTAGGAGCATGGCGCACCGTCTTTCCTTTAATAACGGTTTTTTCGTAGGGTAGCCGATGGTAAACAATAACCAATTGATTTTTTGCTTTTTGGCGTTTTGTTTTAGTTGTCTTGCGTGTTGAAAACAGTTTTTGAAAGGCATCTAAGTGTTGCATGGCTTCTAAAATACCGCCAGCACCTGCTTCTTGTGCATGGTATACACCTAAAATGTCTTTAGTGGCATCCAATAAGGCCTGTTCAGATGCTCCAACGGCTACTCCTTTGCAGCCAATTTGGAACATGGCTAAGTCATTTAGTGTATCGCCTGCTACGAGTACTTCATCGTCTTCTGTGGTCAGGATGTTTACCAATTTACGCAATGTAGAACCCTTGTTCACCCCTTTTGGTAAAAAGTCGAGATATTTATCTAGTGACGTAATTACATCTAGGTTTTTTTGTTTGGCTACAGCCATCGCTTGACTTAGATCTGTTGCTTTCGAATAAAAAAAGGAACTTCTTCGTTGTTGCGGAACATCTTGTGGTTCAATGCCATCAATTTGTGCTAATTGTTGCCGTAAATCAAATACTTCAGTCCAATTACGTTCTATCTCTGATTGGATGGGTTCAATTTTATCTAATGTATGTCCATTGACAACGGTGGCACCTACGTCGGCAATGATATAGTCGGGTGTTGGAATGAGTGGATCATTAAGCAGCGGGATAACTGTTTCTAATCCACGACCCGTAACGAAGATCAATGTAAAATCCTTGGCCTCTTTAATGAGTTGATAGAGCTCCATTCGTTTATTTAGTTCACCACCAAGAAAAGTTCCATCTAAGTCGGTTGCTAATAGCATACTATTTTAGTTTTTGTTCTAATAATTTGAATTCGGTAGAAGCAGGCATATGTTTAAACAATACCCGATAAGCAGCTTGTAATATGGGGAAATCTGCTGGTAGCTGCTGGACAGTTTGATAAAGCCCTTGTGTTGCACCATATCCTTCGGCTACCATCTGCATGGATCGCTTGGCTTTTTCTACACTATAACCTCTGCCAATTAATTCGCCAAAGGTACGGTTACGACTGTGCTCCGAGTAAGCGGTTACCAGTAAATCGCCCGCATAAGAAGAATTTAATATAGGCTGTACACTACCGATGGATTGAAGCATATTACTCATTTCATGCAGTGCATTAGCCACCAATACGGCTATAAAATTATCACCGTAACGCAATCCTTTAGCCATCCCACAAACGATGCCCACGACATTCTTATAAATCGCAGCATAACTGACTCCCCTGATATCGTGACAAGATTGTACATGCATATAGTTCGTATTGAAGCAAGCGCTCAACAATTCTTGTATCTCGGCGTTGGGTGAAGCAATGGTTAAATAAGTCTTTTTGCCTAAACCTACCTCTTCGGCGTGACATGGACCGGCAAGAATAGCTTGCTGTTGATGGTCCACGCTAAAATAGGTCGCGATAACATCTGTTGGTATGTCGTAATAAGGACCAACCGTCCCTTTAATCGTACTGATCACGATTTTATCGGTTATCCAATCGCTTTCGAAATGATCCAGTAATGTAGGGAGCTGCGCACTGGGAACCGCAAAAAGTAAGGCCTTGCTACGTTGCGCAGTTTGTTGTATATTCGATAGCGTTCGAATATAGCGTGTGTCTAAAGACACCAAATTTAAATAATCTGGATTATAACCTGTTTTTTCTATAGCTTGTGCTTGTAGTGATCTTTTGATATACCAGTTAACTAATAATTTATTATCCGTTAAAATTTTTACTAATGCAGTAGCCCAACTGCCACCGCCAAAAACACCAAATTCAATCAAAATAAGTGATTTTAGATAAATAGAAATTAGACCGTCTAACAATTTGGTCTGATTGGTTTGCAAAGGTACTGTTTTTTGGAAAAAATACCAACTTTTAGTTAAATATCTTCTGTTGATAGTGGCTAAGTATTTGTAAAAAAGTGTTTTGCGAAGAAATGTAGATTTCTAGTAATACCGTATATATACGATGGATTATAGATACATGTACGGATGTTTTTTGTATCAACTTGCTGTAAATGAATTGATTGTATAGTAATGGTAGACAGATTGTAGACGAGTGTCTATCCATGTTGTAGTTTTATTGTAGACTTACTTGCTCAGGTAAGCGAGGTGCAAACCGTTACTTTTGCCTTCAGTTGTTGAACAATTAAATTTTTGAATCATGACAAATCGAAACATGGCTATTGTAGGTTACATTACTATTATCGGATGGGCTATTGCCTATTTTTCTTATCGTAATGGAAAAGAAAAGAGTTCCTTTGTTCGCTACCATCTAAATCAATCATTGGGAATAGTACTTTTATCTGTTGCTTTGAGTTTCATTAGCGCTATTTTGCTTAGCATCGTTCCGTCATTAGCTACATTGCTGTACCTGGTCTCCTTAATTCCATTCGTATTTATGTTATTGGGAATTATCACTGCAGCTAATGAGACACAACGCCCTGTACCAGTTATTGGTAAGTGGGTAGAAGGGAAGTTTAATCTATAACGTAATAAGGAAGCGATGATTATTTTTGGAACACGGGGCAGCTTGGTAAACACCAGCGAACCGAAAGCAAATTGCGTTTATTGTGGCTCGGAACATAGTGTCGGGTTTCATGGCTATGTGCGTTATTTCCATATTTTCTGGATTCCAGTATTCCCCTATAGCAGAAAGGTGATGAGTTATTGTGCCCATTGCCGACAAGTACTTTCTAAAGAGGAAATGCCAGCCGATCTGGCGATTCAGGCAAAAACGGAAAGGCCTCGCTTGCGTTTGTGGCATTTTAGTGGTATTGGTCTTATTGTAGCCTGCTTGGCCTTTGCAGGTATTGCCGAGAGTTATGAAAAAAAACAGACAAAAACATTTATGCAAGATCCAGAAGTTGGTGACGTTTATGGCATAAAATTAGCTAATGGGCATTATACGTTGTGCGTATTAAGTAAAATTGAACCTGATTCTTTGGGGTTTCGTATGAATAATTATGAGGTCGATGCGGCGGCCGACTTAAGTAAGCTTCGAAATCATTATGCAAATGATTATGAAGATAGCTTGTATTTTTGGCCTAAGTTTGAATTAGAGCGATTGCTGAACGAAAACTATATCGTCCAAATTAAACGAGACAAGTAACCCTCACTGGCATGGGAACTTTAGTTTAGCATGTAATTACTTGCAGTTTACCAAATAAATATAACGTATATACGTTCTAGTTTTGAATGAATTACCTCAAGCTATTTTTCTTGAGCATAACTTGGTTACTAATGACGAATGAAGAATTAATATTGATCGCTAATGCTGCGAGTAAAGGAGACATCGAAACCATGGGAGATATCCTGAAGCAAGCCTCAGGAAAAGTGGACTTCCAAGACTATACATTAAAAAATACGGTAAGCCAGTTGATCCGGCACAACCATTACGAAATCTTGAATCAATTTATACAGAAAGGTATACTGTCTACAGATCTTTATGATTATGATCGTTTGGATACAGCGGTTATTGATGTATTGGTAAGGCCTCAAGTTTTAGCAGAAGACGCGTTAACAGACTACTTAGATTGGTTGCGTGGTTATCTGACGCAAATTGATGATATTGATGAAGAAGTAGCTTCTGTTACCTTATTAGAGCATGCCTTAACGGTAAAAGCACCTGTGTCAATTTTAAAGACCATTGTTGATGCAGGAGCCGATTTGCATCGTACGGATCAATATGGACAAACATTGCTTTTCAAGGTTTGCAATTTACGTATGCAGGATCCACAACGTATTTGTGAACTGATAGATTGGTTGCTAGCTGAAGGGGTTGATCCCAATGCAGCCAATGTTGAACAGAAAACACCTTTACACGTAGCTGTCGATACGGTAAAGATAGAAGCGGTAGAGAAGTTGCTGCAAGCAGGAGCCGATCCGAATTTGGCAGATTGGAACGGAGAAACTGTTTTTTACTATGCAGTTGCGCGACAATTTAATGCTACGTTATTGGAAAAACTGTTACATGATGCTACCCCTGATTTCCACAGGCAAACCAAACAGGGTGAAAACCTATTGAATGCTTTTCTTAGGATGATCTATAACGATAGTGAACAAAACGTAAAGATTGTGAATTTATTATTAGAACATGGTGCAGATTTAAAGGAAGCTTCGCTTTGGTATCAACGTGAAAAAACTGGTGTAGATTGGTTGGCCGAGCGATCAGCAGCTTTGTTGGAAAATGTGATGGAAAGAGGGTATCTGGATGTAGATTATCGCGATAACCTAGGGAATACGCTCTTACACAAAGTGTGTCAGGTAGAACTTAATTATGACGAGAACAAAGCCCGTGACTTATATAGGAAAGTAAAATACCTCATTCAACAGGGGATAAATCCCCAAATAGAAAACACAGAGGATAAGAAAGCAGTTGATTATGCTATGGCCGATAACCTGAAGGTTAAAACAGTGGAGTGGCTATTGAAGCAATAAACGTACTGAAATAAATTAATTATTTATGTCTCAATCATTTATCGTTGCTTGCGAAGGAGGAAAACGCAAGATTGCTGAAATTTTATTAGAAAAGGATCAGGTTGATGTATCCTATACCGACGAGTATGGGCGTACAGCATTGCATTACGCTGCCCATAGGGGTTACTTGGATTTGGTAAAGAAACTGCTTGCCGCAGGGGCATCCGTTGATTATGAGGATCATCATGGAGAAACGCCCTTGTTTTTTGCTTTGTTACAAAAGCAGAAACAAACAGCCAATTGCCTACTTGAACATGGGGCAAATATACATATCAATGACTTTAAAGGGAATAGTTTACTTCATATCGCAGCTCGTACCGGACAACAGGATATGGTAGAAAAGTTGCTTGCTGAAGGTTTAGATGTAAATGCCTTGAATAATGATGCGGTATCACCTTTATTATTAGCCGTGCAATACAAATACCCTCCAGTAGTGCAATTATTGGTACAACAAGGAGCAGACGTGGATATTACTGATAAAGCTGGAAATACATCCTTGAATTTGGCGATTTCTTCAGGATCAGTACCGATTGTTAATACCTTGTTAGATCATGGTGCGGCAGTCAATTTACTCAATGATCAGAGCGAGGGACCGTTATTGTTGGCGGTAATGACTGGTAACCGGATTATTGCACAGAAATTGGTAGAGCAAGGAAGCGATATCTTTGCCGAATCAGCTGAAGGTATTTCACCAATCTGGTACGTATGTAATAGTAATCAAAAAGAATTACTTGCTTTATTTTTGGAAAAAGGGCTATCGCCAAACTATGCTCGCCCGGTCGATTCTTTTGATGGAAAAGATGGACGATACCTGGAAAAATTAACCGCTCATACGGGTAGACAAACATTTATTCTTGGTTTTGAACCGCATTATGCGGGTGAAACTTTGTTACAAACGGCAACGAAAATGGGCTACCTTTCTCTGGTGAAGCAATTACTTGACGCGGGCGCCTCCATTGATAAACAAGACGCCTCCGGCAATACGGCGTTACACTATGCAGCAGCTTATGGGAAAAAAGATGTTCTTCGTTACCTTTTGTCGCATGGTGCAACTACAGACGTGGCCAATGTACTCGAACAGAAACCGATCGACTATGCTAACATGCAAGGCTTTAACGAGATTACAGCGCTGCTAATTGATTATGGCGCTAAAACGAATGATATCAGTGACGGACCAGTAAAGGCAGGACAACCTGTTAAGCCAGAGGTACAACAAGGGATGGATATGGCGCAGAAAAAACAGGCATTGTTTGATCTTAAAGAATTGTTGGATGCTGGTATCATCAGCCAAGGAGAATTTGATGCCGAAAAAGCAAAAGTGCTAAAATCGTAAACATTTGTCGCTTTTTTTCTTAAAAAGATAAACGTTAAAACTTATTTTGAGCATTTGCAAAATATTTAATACTATTGTAAGGCATTAGGATGGTAAGCCAGCAGGCATCTGGCTTGTGAAAATGGATATTATAAACCCTTTTTAAAATGACTTTTATTATACGCTATTTTTACAGTGCTTGCGTGTTGCTTGTTGGGGCTTTTGTTTGCTATAGTTGTAATAATAGTAACCAATCTGGCGTAAAAGCAAGCAAGAAACCCAATATTATCTTTATCTTTTCGGATGATCATGCCTACCAAGCCATAGGAGCGTATGGTAATTCTTATGCCAAAACACCTAATATTGATCGTATTGCCAAAGAAGGAGCTATTTTTAATAACTTTTTAGTTGGTAATTCGCTTTGTGGTCCAAGCAGGGCAAGTCTACTTACCGGTAAGTATAGCCATGCTAATGGTTACCTAGCCAACGAAGGGAAATTTGATGTGAGCCAACAGTTGTTTAGTCGTTTGCTAAAACAGGCCGATTACCAAACGGCCTGGATTGGTAAGTGGCATTTGGGTACTTTACCGGGAGATGCTTTTGATTATTGGAATATTCCGCCGGGCCAAGGTAATTATTATAACCCTGATTTTATCAATCAACAGCATGATACTACACGTATAGCGGGATATATTACCAATATTATAACCGATTTGGCTACATCGTGGTTAGATAAACGCGATCAGGATAAACCCTTTTTTCTGGTGGTGGGTGAAAAAGCAACCCATCGTGAATGGCTGCCGGATTTACCAGATTTAGGGGCGTATGATTCGGTGAATTTTCCTTTACCAGAAACGTTTTATGATAGCTATGAAGGGAGGAAGGCTGCTGCTGATCAGGATATGACGATTGCTAACACGATGCGTTTAAAAGAAGATTTGAAAGTCCATGTGGATTATTCGATGGCCGATTTACCGGAAAGGCGAGAAAAACTTAAACAGAAATTTTTTGGCGACAAGACACTTACTGCTGAACAAGAGCAATGGTTGAATAATCGACTTAACAGTGGATTATACCAACGTTTTAATGAAGAGCAACGCAAACAGTTCAGTGCATATTACGAAAAAATATCTAAAGAATTTGATGCTAAAAAGTTAAGCGGTAAAGCGCTTACTGAATGGAAATACCAGCGATATATTAAAGACTACCTATCTACGGCTAATGCTTTAGATCGTAATATCGGTAAATTACTAGCCTATTTAGACAACCATGATCTAGCCGAAAATACGATTGTGGTTTACGGTTCGGATCAGGGATTCTATATGGGTGAGCATGGTTGGTTTGATAAACGTTTTATTTACCAGGAGTCTTTACGCACACCTTTCGTGATTCGATATCCTGGTGTAATCAAACCTGGTACCAAAATAAATCAGCATGTATTGAATATTGATTGGGCTCCAACCTTATTAGACATTGCAGGTGTACCTATTCCAAAGGATATTCAAGGACAATCCTTCCTGCCCATATTACAGGCAAATGGAAAAGCAGTTGAGCTACGTGAGGCCAGCTATTACCATTATTACGAATTCCCAGAGCCACATCATGTATCACCACATTTCGGCATCACGACGTCAAAATATAAATTGGTGCGCTTTTACAAAGGACAAGAGGCTTGGGAGCTCTACGATTTAGAAAAAGATCCACACGAGTTGCACAATGTCTATGCAGATCAAGCCTATCAACAGACTATCGTAAAGCTAAAAGATACCTTGAAAAATCTGATTGATCAATACCACGATACGGATGCTGCCAAGATTTTTGCTAAGCAGATTTAGTACTCTTGTGTAGACGGTTCTTTTATCCAAATTATGATACTCCCCATTGGTTGGACAACAATATCACTAAATTAAGATACATTTTTCACTTTGTCTGCATATTTTTCATCCGGTGTAACCTTTCCGATAGACTTGTGCNGTTTTCGGTGTATCTAGATTTATAGAGATTTCGGAGCTGGAGACCACTGGATTCCGTCGCGGATTGACCATTGTCGCTGATTAAACAATAAGACGAAAAGATGTGTCTTTGAACGTTTAAGTCTGGTTTTTAGCTGGTCAAACTTATTCGTATTGTTTGGTCAATGATTTCCGAAATAGGGTGATCAATGATACCGAAATTTCCAACAATAACGTATATTTGAAATATACCTTGGAAAATATCATGTCCATCAACCACAAAAATCTAAAGAATCTCTATCCGCAGAACTTTAACAATATTACCCCGCAATCAAACATGTAGTTCGTCGGACGGATACGAAGCACTGCACTTGATTTAACCACGTCAGCCCCCATTGCGGCAAACGGCTGTTGGCGGTAACTTTTCTATCTGTATTCATATGCACAAACTAAGCGATCGGTTTATCCAACCTTCGGCGATGAGATATAGTATATAAATACCTAATGCAACAATGCCTAGGTATAGGAGGACGAATACAATGGGAAAGTACATCATACTTCAGGGTTTAGCTTTAGGTTGATCTGATGACACAGTTCACGTTACACTCCCGGTTTACTACAAAAGTGGAAATGTTAAAATATAAATGGAACTTGATTCCCAATAACTTCAGCCACCTAGGTCTGATGTCTAAATTTGAGACATCAAAATAATATCTATTGTTTTTTATTTTCTGTTTACTTTGATAAATAAGTCCTTATTACTCAACTCGATTACGGTTCACTAAAGCTATAAGTTCTACCCGCTTGGTAGCGCAATCAGTTTCCAAACCATTTAAAACCACTTGACTTACAGAATTCTCCCGAATGATATATAACTGCCATCTGTGTCGAAAATACTGAACATTTCATCATCTACTATTCTTCCGAAAGATGTGTAGTTGCCATTGATATCAAAAATATTGAATCGTTCATCGTCAATAAATCTTCCAAAGGAAATATAATTCCCGTTGGTATCATAAATATTGAGCCTTTCTTCATCAATCAATGTCCCAAATGCAATATAGTTACCAGTAGTATCAAAGATATTAAGCCTGGCATCAATTTTCATGATTTTTACTCTAGTTTGGTATGTTGTTGCTCCTATGATTCTAAGTTGATTGTATATCCGTCAATGCTCTCAATTTCATTATGGTCAAAGGTTATTTCCGGAGCATTCCCAGTCCAATATTTAAATTCAAGGCTTCTCACGTCTTTTTCTGGAATATCCTGTACCGAAAAATCTGCTATCTCATTTTCAATCAATTTTAGTGTGAATTTGGCTAAAGCTTCCTCCCATTCTGTCTTGTTTTGGTTCTGCGGTAGATATTGACTCCAGACACCTAATAACGATCCTGTAACTACAACGTCGGCATAGCCTTCTTTTATTTTGTTTCCGGCATCGTCATATACTTGGAAGTAAAAATGAAGCTTCCTTGCATCCATCCCATCCCTAGGTAGGATATCGTAGTCATATATTTTAATAGTTGCCATAATTTGGTTGTTTACTATTTCTGTTTTATGAAGTTGTAATGGTTTAGATCCGTTATTTACTGTATTAAGCAAAGCTTTTGAATGTTTTAGGTTGTTTTCTTATATCATTTTATCGAAGTCTGTAATATTGGGATAATGGCTGCGAACATGCTTCTTCTGTTCTTTAATTGTCGCATTAATTGCTTCTTTCATACGTTCGGTTTTGAAATTTTTCATTTTGAAATAGGTTTAATAAGTTATTATGTAAATATAATGAAATTGACTGAGTAAATATACCAGCTTTACTGTTTTCAATCGAGCTAAATATTCCTATCTCACTTGTTAAATCCGGAAGGTTCTTACCTTAACAGGATGATTCGTTCTTGAAATGTAGGAATACTAATTAAAGCCGTACGAGACCGTCAAGCTGGCACACACTTAGTCGCGAACTCATTAAGTTTATTAAAGTCTTCCTCTGCTTTGGTTGTGTCTGGTGGTGTTGGATTTAGTCCAGCAGCCGCATCGTGTATCCAACTTGAACTTTCAGTCATTCCATTTTGGATGTTGTCTAAAAACTCATCTGTTATTATTACCTTTTTTAATTTTTGTGTTTGTACGCCTAGCATAAATCTTTCTACAACACCTTTAAAAAGTCTTTCCTCAACGGCTCTTTCCCAACTTTCACGTAGTAATTCGTACCAAGCTTTTGCTGCAAAAAGATAATCATCTTCATTTCCTAAGTGTTCAATTTTTTTCAAACGGACTAGCCTTTCTCGTAACGTTCCAATTCTTTGCTTAACTGGTTGAGCAATCCAAGGTAAGTCAGGACTTATCACCCCTGGATTTCCTCCAGCATTTCTAAGTGTTGTAAAGCTGCATAGAATACCTTTTGTTTCTGCATAAATTTTCAATCGAATAAAAAAAGCAATGTCGTGAGTAAAAACAATAACTTGTTTCTGACGCGCAAGTTCAACTAGTCTTTCGGCTATTTTTTCGCGTCTGTGATGGTCTTGTGATGTAACGGGGTCGTCAAAAAAAACACCTTTATTTAATGGGTTCATCTGAACCTCTGTTAAAAAGTCAGCCAAAGAAATTGCTCGTTGCTCTCCCTCACTCAAAATACTATTTGCGACGATCCCCGCAACGTGGAGCTTACGTAAAGTTGAACCTTTTGCATTTCTCTGTGCTATTTGAACAACTTTTGGGGCATTGAGCTTTTTGCACTCGGTATTAAAAGTTTCCGTGTATTTGTCTGTGATGTGAATTGTAAATAGTTCTCCTTGTTTAATAGTGATGGATTTTGTGTTGAAAGCGGAAGCGGAGATTTCTGCCTTTGCCGACCATTTGTGGGCGGCAACAAAAACTAGAATTTGTTCCAATAATTTACTTAGTAAACTTTTGTCAGTAAGGAATTGTATTTGCTTTTCTAATTCTTCTATCTCTTTAGAAGGGTTTTTTCGAAATAAATCTTCAATAGTAGCTTTCAATTTAGCATTAACAGAATCAAGTTCATTTGTTGAAACTTCAAAAGGATGCATTGGCAAGTCAATATTTTTATTTGCTAAATTGGAAATAGCATTAATTCTTGATGTTTCGGATAGCAAAGCGATGTCTTTCCATTTTGTTGCAAATAGTGCGTCTATAGTATTTACATATTCAAAAAGGGTTGTTGTTTCATCAAAGTTAGTAGGTATTAGATTATTAAGTTTCTTTTCTAATTCTTTAATTGCTTGAATAACACGGTTGAGTTGGGTATGATACTCCCCATTGGTTGGACAACAATATCACTAAATTAAGATACATTTTTCACTTTGTCTGCATATTTTTCATCCGGTGTAACCTTTCCGATAGACTTGTGCCTTCGCTCTGAATTATAGAAGGTGATGTAATCCCTGACCTGACGGTACAGGTCGACTCCGCCATTAGGTGGATTGATATAGATCTTCTCCCTTTTGATCGAACCCCAGAACCTTTCTATGAATATATTATCCAGCGCACGGCCTTTTCCATCCATCGAAATTTCGATATTGTTATCCTTCAGTGCTTTGGTGAATATAGGGGAAGTAAACTGGGAGCCCTGGTCGGTATTGAATATCTCGGGAGCCCCATAGTTTCCTATAGCTTCCATCAGCACATCCCTGCACCATTCCACGTTCATCGTGTTGCCCACCGACCAGCCAACGATCTTCCTGCTGTACACATCGATGATGGCAAACAGGTACATAAAGCCACGGAACATGGGGATATAGGTGATATCGGCCTGCCATACCTGATCTGGACGTTCGATTTTCAGCCCCCTGAGCAGATAGGGATACTTATAATCCGCTTTATTTGCCTTGCTCAGGTTCTTTTTGGGCCAGATAGCCCTGAGGTTCATCACGTGGTAAAGACGTCTTACCCGCTTTTCCCCCACTGGATGGCCTAGATCATGTTTTAGGTAGGATGTCATCCGTTCCACCCCGTAGAAGGGACAGTCAAGGAATTTTCGGTCTATCAATTTCATTAGCTGTTGGTTGTACAGTGACTCACCTTTGGGCTTATAATAATAGTTGCTGCGCGGAAGGCCGATAAGTCTGCACTGCTCCGAAACGCTGATCTTTTTTTCGGACGGGGAAACCAGTTTGCGTTTCTCTTCCATGCTCATTTCCCCAACACTTTTTTTAAGAAATCGACCTGGATCTGTAACTCACCGATCTTGGAATAGAGTTCTTTCTCCTTCGAATCATCTTTCTCTTCTTTCTTTTCACCGGCGAACACCTGTTCGGCATTGGCCAGAAATTCACGTTTCCAGGTATTGATCTGTGTAGGGTGCAGCTCATATTTCACTGCC
Source organism: Olivibacter ginsenosidimutans (assembly GCF_039542865.1). NCBI lineage: Bacteria > Pseudomonadati > Bacteroidota > Sphingobacteriia > Sphingobacteriales > Sphingobacteriaceae > Olivibacter > Olivibacter ginsenosidimutans. The sequence continues at coordinate 176,580 of NZ_BAABIQ010000006.1, forward strand.
AGTTCCTGAATGGTCTGTTGCTCTTTGATCGCTTCTATGGCTACCTTCGCCTTAAAGCCTGCACTGAATTTTCTACGTTCCTTTTTCATTTTCAACTGCTAATTTAAACATTTATGCAGTTGTCCAGTTTTTGGGGAGTAC